>CBFHAF010000085.1:0-10731 GCA_965653435.1 uncultured Chitinophaga sp. | reverse complement strand
CTATTTATATAACTAACGCCTTTCCGCCGCATTTGCCGGCCAACCGCACGAACGACTGTGAGTCCATTATACTTCCCAGCACAGACGAGGCGCGGCTCCTTTTCGAAAAAGCAATGAACCGGTTATTGTCCGTCAATAACTGGAGGGACTTCAGCGGCACCGCCACGGCCTCTTTCCAGCTGGTCGGGAGGAACGGGCAGCCGGTAGACAGGATGGCTTCTCCCGGGGATTACATCCGCATTAATGTTCCCGGGCCGGGTAATGCGGAGGGTGACGGGTTCGATTGGGTAGTGGTGGAAGATATCCGCGAACAGATCTATGTGCCGGATAATTCATTTTCCTTTATCATGCGCGTAAGGCCCGCGGCCAGGCCGGGGCAGCCCAGGCAGCGCATTTCTCATTTCTTTAAAAGGTATGCCACCAGCTCGTTCATGGTGGAATTAAAAGGACGTGAAGTGAAGGCCGGCGTATACGGAAGGAACGAAGTGCCGAATACCGGCGCGCGGCTGCTGTGGGACAAGATCCGCAACTTTTTCACCGCCATCGGCGCAATGCTCGGTTATTCGCATTTCCAGTGGAAAAAGCTCGTGAACGGCCTTCTGAAAATACCTCAGAACACACAACAAAAAACAGACTGATATGGAACACCGGAAACTCGACAACAGGAACCGCTACGCGCTGATCACAGGCGCCACCAGCGGGATTGGTTACGAGCTGGCGAAATGTTTTGCCGCAGACGGTTATCATCTCATTCTCGTAGCGAGGAATGAAGCTCGTTTGCAGGAAGTGATCGATGAGTTGAAAAATGCATATAGTGTGGAAATCACGCCCCATGCGAAAGACCTGTTTGTACCAGGCGCAGCGCAGGAAATATATGATTTCACGAAAAGCATGGGCATTACGGTGGATGTGCTGGTGAACGATGCGGGGCAGGGCGAATGGGGCCCTTTCATCACTACGGACCTGCAAAGGGATATCGATATTGTACAGCTGAACATCATTGCGCTGATCTCGCTCACCAAGCTGTTCCTGCAGGACATGGTGAACCGCAACGACGGGAAAATATTGCAGGTAGGCTCCGAAGCGGGCGCTACGCCTATGCCGCTGCTGTCTGTATACGCGGCCACCAAAGCCTTCGTGCTTTCTTTCAGCGCAGCGCTCGCTAACGAAATGAAAGACAGGAACATCACGATCACCGTATTGTTGCCAGGCGCAACGGATACGGACTTCTTCCACAAAGCGCATCAGCAGAACACGGTCACCTACAAGGAAAAGAAGCTGGACGATCCCGCCAATGTAGCGAGAGACGGCTACCAGGCGCTGATGAGAGGGGAGAGCAAGATCATATCCGGATCCACTGCCAAGCTGCACGTGTTTATGTCGGACATACTCGGCGATACGCTCGCAGCCGAGAATGCGCGCAAGCTGAACGAGCCCAGCGACAAAGCGGGCCGCGAAGAGATCACGCATGAGCCTTCGAAGAAAGAAAGGGAAGCCATCCATGCTACGGAAGGGGACTATGAAAAAGGAGGGCAGCGGGAAGAAGAGATAAAACCGTTTTAATACCCGCAGCCCGGGAGGTGGTAAAAATGAAAAGCATTATTTCGGCGCTAATGCCCGAATTGCAGGATGTTCGCAAAGGCGGTAAGCGCCATGTCCGCATACCAGTTCTGCACGGCAACCGGCATAGCGGAAGCCGCCTGAAGCTGTTGCGAGATCAATATTTCATCGCCTCGCGCAATCGCGTACCAGGCATACAGCCTGTTGCCGGACTCAGGTACCGGCGTGGCATATCCCGTAATGCTGAGGCCCCACTGGCTGCAGAAAAGCCTGCAAACGTTCTTCGCCATTTCTACGGCCACCTGTTCGTCCACGCAATTGCATTGCGCCGCGTGGATAGGCTCTATCCGCAAATGGCGGTATTTCTGCCCCAGGTTGTACGCCGTAATGCCGCCCTGGAAAAATTGCGCGGCATCTTCGGCGCCCGCGAGCGCAAACTGCAAAAGCCCGGCCGTAACGCTTTCCGCCACAGCCACCGTCTTTTTGCCTCTCAGTAAATGTTCCCGGATGATCTGGATATGGTTCATACCAGTAACAACTAAAAATATTATGCCAAATACCTTGATGGCCCGCTGAACAAAAAAGGAGGAAAATGTATAAACATTTCCTCCTTTTTGTTTAATGGCTGGATAGCCGCGGGTGGAGTCGAACCACCGTGAAAGGCTTTGCAGGCCTTTGCCTAACCACTCGGCCACGCGACATTTACTTTATGTTATGCGCGCTGGAAAAGCCAGCGTTTGAACGATCTTTCGATCTTTGAGAAATAGAAGGTGAGCAGTCCTGCGAATATCAGCACGCTTACAAACACATACAGGTGCTGGAAGTACGCCATGCAGGTGATCGCCAGCAACATCATGCGGGCATATTCCAGGTAAAAGAACCACTTCTTTTGTTCCAGGATAGCCCCGGTGTTCACCAGGCTCACGAGTATGAACAGCACGATAAAAACGGCCAGCCCCGTGGGAATATAGGCTTCCAGCAGGCTTGTGGCAAACAGCAGGCTGATGCTCACCGCCGTTTGGATAACGATATAGATGCGCTGCCCTTTCGTCTGTTTCCGGTTTTCCGTTTTGCGCAGCCAGACCGTTTCCAATTGCCCCCGGATGGCGGGGTCTATATCGTCGGGCTTGCCGAAGATCACCGTCCATCTTTGTTTCCAGCTGGTAGCGCGGCGGAAGGCCGTAGCCAGCTCCAGCATGAAATGGAACTGCTGCCAGAGGAAGCTGTGGCTTTTCAGCGGCGTGGTAAGCCCGTACACGCAGGGTTCTTTATCGTCTTCACGCACGAAGGTGCCGAACAGCTTGTCCCAGATGATCAGCACATCGCCGTAGTTTTTGTCCAGGTATTTTTCGTTGGAAGAATGATGCACGCGGTGATGCGAAGGCGTGACCATAAAGTATTCCAGGATGCCGAGCCTGCCGATGGTTTGGGTATGGATGAAAAAAGGGTAGAGGCCGTGCACCAGCAGCAACGCGGTGATCATGGCGGGAGGGAACCCCGCCAGCGGCAATACGGACCAGAAGAGGCAGCGCGCCGCCGCCTGGAATACGGTGATGCGGGCGGATACGGTGTAGTTGAAATCTTCGCTCTGGTGATGCACTACGTGCGCCGCCCAGAGAATGTTCACTTCATGCGCCAGCCGGTGATACCAGTACCATACAAGGTCCGTTGCAAGAAATAGCAGGAACCAGGTCAGCCAGTTGGGTTGAATGTTCCAGATCGCAAAATGACGGTAGATGTAATCGAAAAAGAAGTAGAATAACCCTGTTACGAAAATATCCAGTAATCTCTCGGCAATGCCGATGTTCAGGTTGGCAACAGATTCGGCAAATTGGAAATAGTTCTTCCCGGTACGGCGCGAAACCAGGTATTCCAGGCCGATGAAGAACATGAAACCGCCAATGGAAAGTGCAATCCAGTTCAGGTGATGCAGATGGTTGGTTTGTATTAGTCTACTGAATTTGTAGACAAATATATAAGAATGATATTAAACGTGCAAACATTTTTTGCGGGCATAAAAAAAACGGGACCGTAATGATCCCGTTCTCAGTATTGTGTTTAAGTTTTCCTGGTTTGGTTTATCTGAGCACCAGCTCCTCGAACTTTCTTTCAAGGTTCAGCTCCACCACGCCCTGTATAAAATGTTCGGGCAGGAGAGGCCGGGCCTCGCCGTCCAGCACATATTCTTTCGGTGTGAAAGGCAGGCCGTGCACGCGTACGCGGTGATGGGTATAGTCCGCTTCGTAACGCCCCACGAACTTTTTCTTCAGGCGGAACTGCTGCGCATCGGAGGTTTATTTGAAACGCACGAGGTTGTATTGGCCGGTCTTATAGGCGTAATGATCGCCTGCATCTTCGTAGAGGATGCTGTGCGTGGTGCCTTCGCCGTGGTAAACCTGCAGGATCATTTCCATGATCTTTTTCTGGCCCACATATTCCATGTCGGGATATTGGGGCACTACGGCGCCGCCTTTTACGAACAGCGGCATTTCTGCCAGCGGGGTGGGAACGGTAACGGACTGGCCGCCGGTGAAACGCTCGTCGCTGAAATAATAATACCAGGTGCCTTCGGGCAGGTATACGGATTTGGATTTCATGCCTGCTTCGCTTACGTGGCTGATCAGCAGGCTGTCTCCCAGCAGCCACTCATGGTTGAGGTCGTGCGTGTTGGGATCGTTCTGCGCCACGAAAGCAAGGGGCCGCAGCATGGGGGTGCCGTAAGCGGCATATTGCCAGAATGTGGTGTAGATGTATGGCAGCAGCCTGTAACGGAGCTGGATAAACGATTTTACGATCGCTTCATATTCAGGCCCGAAGCTCCAGGGATCCTGGTCGAAGCCGGTTTCGTTGCTGGCGGAGTGCGTGCGCATGAGCGGGTGGAAAGCGCCCAGCTGTATCCAGCGGGTGTACAGCTCGCCGTCAGGTTCGCCGATGAAACCGCCGATGTCGCTGCCGGCGAAGGAAAGGCCGGAAACGGACAGGCGCTGGCATTGCACGGAGGCCAGCCAGAGATGTTCCCAGGAAGCGATATTGTCTCCCGTCCAGACGGAGCTCCAGCGCTGTGTGCCCGAGTAGGCGGAACGCGTGATCACGAAGGGGCGGTGAGGCATCAGGTGTTTTTTAAGGCCGGCGGCGGTGGCTTTGCTCATAAGGTGGCCGTATACGTTGTGGGCCTTGCGGTGGCTCACGTTCTCGCCGTCGTAGTCGTGGCGCACGTCTTCAGGGAAAGTGCCCAGCTCGAACACGGCGGGCTCGTTCATGTCGTTCCATACGCCGCGCACGCCTTTGGCGGTCAGGTCCTGGAAGAGGCCGCTCCACCATTCCCGCACTTTGGGGTCGGTAAAGTCGGGGAATACGCATTTGCCGGGCCATACATCGCCTTCCATCAGCGCGCCGTCCGCGCGTTTGCAGGCGTAGCCTTTCTGCACCAGCTCCTGGTAAACCGGGTAATCAGGGTCCACTTTAATGCCGGGGTCTATGATCACGACGGTCTTGAAACCGTCCGCGGCCAGGCCGCCCAGCAATCCTTTGGGATCGGGGAAGTATTCCTTGCTCCAGGTGAAGCAGCGGAAACCTTCCATATAGTCGATATCCAGGTACAGCGCATCGCAGGGGATGCCTTTGTCCCGGAAGGTTTTTGCGATCTCTTTCACCTTGGTGTCCGGGAAATAGCTCCAGCGGCACTGGTGGTAGCCCAGCGCCCAGAGCGGCGGCAGTTCTGCCGTTCCGGTAATGCGGGCGTAAGACTCCGCTACTTTCAGCAGCTCTGGCCCGTAGATGAAATAATAGTTCATTTCCCCGCCGCGCGCCCAGAAGCTGCTCACGTCCTCTCTTTCTTTGCCGAAGTCGAAGAGGGTGCGGAAGGTATTGTCGAAGAAAATGCCGTAGCCGATGCCGTTGTGAAGGCCGTAATAGAAGGGGATGTTGCGGTACAGCGGATCGGTGTCTTTGCTGTAGCCGTAAGCATCCGTCCCGAAATTCTCCACGCGTTTGCCGCGCAGGTTCAGCTCGGTGGGCTTGTCGCCCAGCCCGTAAAAGGATTCTCCTTCCTGGATAAGCTTGGTGCAGTATACGATCTTGCCGCCTTTCTGGAGGTAATACTGCCAGTGGAAGCCGGTTTCGTCCTGGTTGATGATCCTTCCCTCTATATCGGTGATGGTGATCCGCAGGTTTTCCCGCGCTACGAACACGCGGATAGCGGTGGTGATGATCTCAAAGGAATCCGCCCATTCGCGGATCTCGAAGTGCTCCGGGGACTCTTCCAGCTTTTCACTGACCGCATAGGAGAAATCCCGCTGGAACTGACCGTCGGCCGCATAACGGAAACGGACGATCTTGTCCGAAATGACCCGCAGTTCGAGGATGGTGGTGGAGGTATAGAAATAAAAGTAGTTTCCTTCCTTTTTCCACGTTTGAATTGTGTCCGGATAATGTTTTACCGAGTATTTACCCGATGTTGTTGCCACTTGCATCGCGCCAATCTGTTTCTTTTTCTGAATAATAAGCCCTGGCCCTGAGACCGGGTTCAATCTAAATTAAACAAAAATTATTCTTTTCATGCATTAAACGGGGTAATTCAGTCTTTCACAAAAAAAATCCCTGTATTGACGAGTTTCCCCCAAAATATTGCAGTGAGATAAAGTAACTTGTAGGTATATGTACTTTTTGCTTTAACCTATTGTTCCGGTTGTGATACAATAAGCGTATTAAACTCAGGCGCTCCTTTCCAGGGCGCCTTTTTCTTAACGACTGATTTGCAACCTCCCGGTACTATTCCGGCATTATTTCTTTTCATTGTTAACGGCTTGTTTGTTTCCCGCAACTGCTTAATCGTTGACCCGCAGCACGGCGATCCTGCCTTTCGCGCCCGCAAGATACACCCTTGATCCTTTTTTTGCTTTTCGTACCGCGTGAAAACCTTCGTCCGTAAGCGCTTCCCAGGTCTGCCCGCCGTCGCCGGACATGTCCGTGCCTCCCGGGCCGGTGGTTATCAGCTGTTTACGGCTGATATACTCCACGGCCGAGCGGTAACCGCGGGGCGCCTTCCGGGGCAGGCTCCAGGTATCGCCGTCTACGGTCACAAGGCAATTGTTGTGTTCATCTTTCGGGTTCATATAATCACCGCCCACGGCCACACCGTTCTTGGCGTCATGAAAGGCGAATGAAAAAATGCCTTTTGAGGCGTCGCCCTGCGTGGCCGGCCAGTCTATAACCGCCCATTTGCCCCCGCTGTAGCGGAGAAACCGGCTTTTAACGCCGCCGGAAGCGATGGCGAAGGCCTGCTTTCCCGGTAAAACGCGCAGGGTAGTGCCGCTGGCGGCAAAACAAGCTTCACCTTCCGCGGCTTCGGGCATTTGGAGGTCCTGCCAGGTTTGCCCGCCATCGCGGGTTTGCAGGCCTTTGAAACGGCCGTTCATCGCGTCGCCCACGATCACGCCTTCTTTATCGTCCCGGAAATCCATTGCGTCCAGGAAAATGCCTTTTGTATCGTTGAAATATACCTGTTTCCAGTTCCTGCCTCCGTCTTCGGTCAAAAATATCCGCGCCGGCTCCGCAATACCCATGATCACGGCCCGGTCTGCCGAAAAGGCCTCGATATCCCGGAAGTCGCAGCTGTCGCAGCCCGGAACGGTGAACCACTCCCAGGTCTTACCGCCGTCCGTGCTCCTGCCGGCCTTGCCCTGGGTGCCGGATACCCACACCACCCCGTCGTTCACCACGCTCAATCCCCGGATACTGCTTATGGGCGCGTTGACCAGCACTTCCACCCGGGGGGAGCTCTCCTGTGCATGGGCTTCCGCAAATGCCGCCGTAAAGAGGATGAAAAGAATGCAGCTGACTTTCATAAAACATCAATTTGCAGCAATAATAAATAAGAAAAATACAAATTTGTTACAAAGTGTAAGGTAGAATTATATATTTGCATTCACCGCAAACATGCTAATACCCATTTAATCACCCTGATGCGTTCATTATTACAGATAAGCATCTTTGCCCTATTTTGGTTCCTGGCCTTCCTTCCATCCGCTTCCGCGCAGGAACGGAGTTATAACTTCGATTCTTACGGGGTGGACCGGGGCTTGACCCAAAGCAGTATCTACAGCCTTATCCAGGATGAAGAAGGGTTCCTCTGGATCTCTACTTTCGACGGTGTGAACCGGTTCGACGGGTATGTGTTCAACGAATACCGCTATAATCCTGCGTTCCAGCAAAACCCCCTTCGCCCGGCAGAACGCGTCGTGTACAGCTCGGCTTCCCAGCAGGGCAGGGCTGTTGTGAAAAGCTTCGGCCTGAGCGGCACCCGGCATCATTCCTTTTACCGCGATAAACGCAACCAGCTCCTCATTGCCCATAACCTCGGCATCAGCCTGTACGACCGCTATAAGAACAGTTTCCGCGACGTATTCGTGGATTCGGGGTATGTGAACGAAGCGGAGCGCGACTTCGTGGCCAAGTTCAGGATACTCGGCGAAGACCAGGCCACCCAGACCCTCTGGGTGTGGCGGCCTTCCAAAGGGCTTTACCTGCTGGATAATCTTACTTACGAACTGAAAAAGATCATCCTGTACCCGCCTTCGTTCATGAAACGCAGGATGATCCCCGAGGCGCTGGCCAAGCAGGACGATGCGATATGGATGATATTTGAAAAGGAACAACTGGTGAAAATGGACATCCATACCACCCGGCTCACCACTTATTGCCTGCCTACCCTGTCGGACAAACCCGTGATCAAAGTGCTGAACCCCGATTCCCTGCTGCTGGCCAGCAACGGGCATATCACCATTTTTGACACGCGGCGGAACAAGTATACGGACCTTCCCTACACGGAAGTGAACGAGCTGAAAGAGCCTTTCCTGCCTTCGGCCATCGAGCTGGACGACCGAGGCAACGCCTGGATCGGCGGGAACAACGGCGTGCTGGTGTTCAATTTCGCCAACCACGAGATCGTGAACCACATCACCAGCTTCAACGGCTTCGAAACCAATTCCTTCAACAAGATCATTTCCCTTTACCGCGACGCCGGCGACAACATGTGGGTGGGCACGGACGGGGACGGGCTGAAAATATACGCCCCAAACAAAAAGGTTTTTTCCCTTTACCGCTCCCCGCGCATTTCCCATAATATCGTAAAGGCCGTGTACAAGCACGACGACGGCCGGCTGTATGTAGGCCTGCTGCAGGACGGGCTGGATATTTACGAGAAAGGCGGCAAATACCTCAAACGCATTTCCAACGAAGAAAAGCCGGGCACCTTCCCGGCCAACAACCTGCACGCCATCTGCCGAGAGGACTATGAAACCCTCTGGTTCCATTTCGTGAAGGGCTACATCGGGCTGTTCGACATCAAATCCGAGACCTTCCGCGACCTTACACCGAAAGTGAAGGCGCTGGGCCTTCCGGTGCAGGACGACGTTTATCCCTTCGTGAGCAAGCGGCCGAACGGGGAGACCTATTTCAATTACGGCGAATACCTCCTGAAATTCAACAGTTCCGATAAAGGGCTCACCGCGGCCATTGTGCACCGTTTTGCGGACGAGCAGCTCACATGTTTCTTCGAAGACTTCTGGGGCAACCAATACGTAGGCACAAAAGCGAACCTTTATTGCCGCAAGACCGACGAGAGCAAATGGGTGCGGATCAACCTGGGGCTGAAAGACACCGAGATCAAGTCCATCAACAAAAACGCCCACAAACACCTGCTGGTGGCCACCAACAAAGGGCTGCTGGTGCTGGATGAAGAATACCGCAGGCTGAAACATTATAACAGCTACGACTATACGGGCATGGTGAGCGATTACGTGTACGCTGTGCTGCTGGACGATAAGGACGGCATCTGGATCAGCCATAACAAAGGCATCACGCAGATCAGGCAGAACGGGGACAACCTGGTGACCTATAATTTCGAGGACGGCCTGCAAAGCAACGAATTCAATACCGGCGCATATTTCAAAAGCATGGACGGCGAGCTGTTCTTCGGCGGCATCCGCGGCGTTACCGGCTTTTATCCCCGCAACTTCAAGAACAACCCCTGGACGCCCAAAGTGATCATCAAACGGCTGGAAGTGCTGGACAAGCCTTTTAAGTCGGACACGGCCATATCGCTGCTGCATAAGGTGGAGTTGCCCTACAACCAGAACACCATTGCCATAGAATACGTGCCCCTCGAATTTACCAACCCCTTGAAAAACAAGGTGCAGTACATGCTTGAAGGCGCGGACGAAGACTGGCTGATGGCGGGCAACCAGAGCATGGCCCGTTACACCAACCTGCGCCCCGGCAGCTATATCTTCAAAGTAAAGGCCTGCAACAACGACGAAGTATGGAACACCGAGCCTACCACCCTGCAGATCGTGATCAGGATACCGTTCTGGCAAAGCCTCTGGTTCCGGTTCCTGCTGTTGCTGCTGGTGCTGGGCGTTGCCTACTATTTCTCCGCCCTGTACCTGGATTACAAGATCCGGAACGAAAAGCTGAAGCTGGAGAAAGAGCAGGCGGTAGACCAGGAGCGGGCCCGTATTTCCAGCGACATGCACGACGACCTGGGCTCCGGCCTTTCCACCATCCGGCTGCTGAGCGAGATCGCCAAGCGCAAGATCAAGGATACCGGGCAGACCAAGGAGATAGAACGCATTTCCGAGGCCGCTGGCGAGCTGGTGGACAAAATGAGCGAGATCATCTGGGCCATGAACTCCTCCAACGACTCCCTGGCCAACCTGATCGCTTATATGCGCAGCTTTGCGGCCGATTTCCTGGAGCATGCGCACATCCAGCATCACTTCCTCATACCCGAGAACATACCCAACCTGAAGCTGAGCGGCGGCACGCGCCGGCATATCTACCTCGCCGTGAAGGAGTCGCTGCACAATGTCGTGAAACACTCCCAGGCTTCCGAGGTGATCATCGAGGTCAAGGTTTTCAAGAATATGACGATCATGATCAAGGATAACGGGAAGGGCTTCGACCCCGAAAAGGTACGCCTGTTCGGCAACGGGCTCAAGAATATAGAGAAGCGGATGCAGCAGGTGGGAGGGCAGGCAGACATCATATCTCAAAACGGTACGACAGTTTTCTTAGATATACCATTAAATTAATCTAAATTTACTTTTTATAACATCTTGGTGTTATGACTTTAAACTGAAATGATGGTATATTCGAAAAAAAAGCTACAAA
>CBFHAF010000084.1:0-10742 GCA_965653435.1 uncultured Chitinophaga sp. | reverse complement strand
CGTATATGCGCTCGGTAAAACATTTCTCTGGGGCACCATGCTGGGCGTGGTGGCAGAGCAGTTCCCCCGCGGCGGCGTACTGGCGCTCAACTTCACGGGCGCAGTAGGCCAGGTGGGCGTAGGCGTAATAGGCGCGGTGATACTGGGTTTTGTGCAGGATAAACAGCTGGACGCCAACCTGGCGGCCTACGATGCGGTGAACAGCACAGCGCTGCACAGCACTTACGTAACCGAAGAGAGGCAAAGCCTCTTCGGCGCCTACAAGGTGCTGGACGCCTCCAAACTTTCCACGGCAGCGCCTGAAACGCTGGCTACGATACAATCCGTGCGTGAAAACGCAAAGAAGGATGCATTACGCACCGTATCCGTGTTCCCGGTGATCATGCTGCTGGGTTATGCCGGAATGATACTCTGGTTCCGTTCCCGCGGCGGTTACAGGCCTGTGCTGCTGCCGCCGGTGCAAACCGGAAGCTGAATGAATTGTTCATCCATTGTTCTCCCCGCTAACACAATATTTATTCAAAGACTGAAGCATGAACCGACTAATTGTTTTGATGATCACGGGAGCATTGTGCGCTTTCACCTTCGCCGGCGGTTACGACGGCGGCAGGAGGGCGGAAGTGCTGTTCCTGGGGCAGAAAGGCACGATACACGCTACCTGGCTGGCTACCAAGTTATTTAAAAGCGGCATCAACCTTACCTATACCGAAAATGCCGCAGATCTTAACGCAGCGGGCCTTTCCGCCTACGATGGGCTGATCGTGAATGCCAGCACGCCGTTCACGCCCGCGCGCGACGCCGTTGTGAGGCAGTTCGTCGCTTCAGGAAAAGGGCTCATCATTCTCAATAAAGGTGCAGCCGCATTTAAAAACTCGGCATGGGCGGCACGTTCGGGCACAGAGGGCAAAGGCCGCATCTTTTATACTAAAGAAGGAACGGCGGACGATGAATGGAAAGAACGCGCCTTCCTCGACAAAATACGCGACAGCATTTCCTGGGCGCTGGGCGAAGATGTAAGGCAGCAGATCATCGCAGCGGATATCCCCGATGTGGACATTTACCAGTCTGATACCATCGCGGACTACACCAAACGTTACCTCGTACCCAAAATGCAGGAGGCGCTCAGCCCCGAAGCATCCAACAAGCTCACGCAGGTTCCGGTAGATTTCGAGATAAAGCTTTTCGCGGCTGAGCCGGACATCACCAAACCCATTGCCATGACCTGGGACGAAAAAGGCCGCCTCTGGATCGTGGAGTCCGTGGACTATCCCAATGCCTTCACAGAAATAGACAGCGCCGCCAATGACCGCATCAAGATCTGTGAAGACACTGACGGTGACGGTAAAGCAGACAAGTTCACTGTCTTTGCGGACAGCCTCAACATACCGACCAGCATCGTACTGAGCAACGGCGGGGCTATCGTTTCCATGGCGCCATATTTTCTTTTCCTGAAAGACACCGACGGAGACGACAAAGCAGATGTGCGGGAAGTGATGTTCACCGGCTGGGGCAAGCAGGACACGCATGCCGGCCCTTCCAATCTCCTTTACGGCTTCAACAACAAGATATGGGGCGTAACGGGCTATTCCGGCTTCGACGGAACGATCAACGGCAACCCCCTGCGTTTCCCGATGGGTGTTTACAGCTTCAGGCCTGACGGGAGCGATTTCAACTTCCTCGCCAAAACTTCCAACAACACCTGGGGGCTTGGACTGACGGAAGACAACCATGTATTCATATCCACTGCCAACAATACACACAGCGCGTATTATTCCATGCCCGCCAGCCTTATGCAGCGCACGTTCAGCGGCGCCCAGCCCCTGGACCCCGTGCAGAAGATAGACGGCCATTACGACGTGCATGCCATGACGCCCAACCTCCGGCAGGTGGACGTTGTAGGCGGATTCACATCGGCAACGGGACATCATTTCTACACTGCGCGCAGTTTTCCCAAAGCATACTGGAACCGCATCGCCTTTATCAACGAGCCTACCGTGCGCCTCGTGCACAACGCCGTGATAGAGCCTGACGGCGCGGGCTTCAAAGAAAAGGACGGCTGGAACCTGATGGCCAGTTCAGACGAGTGGTTTGGCCCCGTACAGGCGCAAACCGGCCCTGATGGCGCCGTTTGGGTGGCGGACTGGTATAATTTCATCATCCAGCACAACGTATTCGTGAAAGAGCAGGCCCCCCGTGAAATGGTGCTGCCTTTCACCGACCAGCCCCATGGCAAAGGCAACGCTTTCGAGAGCAAGCTCCGCGATTCGGCGCATGGCCGCATTTACAGGGTGGTGTATAAAAAAGCCAAACCTTACCAGCCCATGCAGCTGAAAGCCGGTGATGTGCCCGCGCTGCTGGCTGCCCTGAAAAGCGACAACATGTTCTGGCGCATGACCGCCCAGCGCCTGCTGGTGGAAGGGCGGCATAAAGAAGCTGTTCCCGCGCTGTACAAGATCATACAGGACCTCAAGGTGGACGAGGTGGGGCTGAACAGTCCCGCCGTGCACGCCCTCTGGACCCTGCAGGGCCTTGGCGCTTACGATGCCGCTTCCATGCAGGTGATGGCCCGCGCACTGAAACACCCTGCCGCCGGTGTACGCAAAGCCGCGGTGGAAGTGCTGAAAGAAGAAAAGAAAGGACTTTCCTCGATCATTCAAAGCAATATACACAACGACCGCAACCTACAGGTGCGGTTGGCAGTGTTTAGGAGTCTGGCAGACTACCCTGCATCAAAGGAAACAGGTGCGTTGCTTTTCAAAGCCACGCTCAATTCTCAAAACGCAAAAGATCCCTGGCTGAGCCGCGCGCTGTTTGCAGCGGCGGTTGCGCACGAAGAAAGTTTCCTGGCGGCGGCCGCCGCCGGCACGCCAGGCCCTTTCGCCAAAAACGTGATCAAAAGCCTGGAGCAATCCATTTACAGCGTGGATACCCGCGCCATCATGCAAAACTCTCCTGACATTACCGGCCGGGAGGTGATCATGAAAGCGACTGTGGGCAAACGCAGGGAACGCCCGGTGGAGGGGCTTATCATAGCCCAGGGCAACCAGCAGAACGGCTACGGCCTTTATATCCGCGACGATAAGCTCACGATGGTGGTGAACCAGCAGGGCAAAGCCTACGAGGCTGCCACTGCAGCGCCATTGCCGGATAAAATGGAAGTGGAGGCCAGGCTGCTGAAAACAGGAGAAATGAAAATACTGATAGACGGAAAAGAAGCAGCGAAAGGCAAAGCGCCCGGCCTCTTTACCGCGCCTGCACCGGCAGCGCTGAGGGCAGGAGAAGAGCAGTTGCCAGACCAGCGGGTGGCGGGCTATACAGGCCGTTTCAACTTCGTGGGGCAGTTGCAGAACGTGAGTTTGCAGCTGGACAGGCCCGTGAAAAAAACGATAGCCGCGGCAACTGAAATACCTGGCATCGTAATAGACCTGAAAGTTGTAAAAGACCTCATGCAGTACGACAAAAAACGCATCACTGTGAAAGCCGGTCAGAAAGTGACCATCAGGCTGGAGAACCCGGACGGCATGCAGCATAACCTGCTCATCATCAAGCCCGGCACCCTGCCCAAAGTAGGCGCCGCGGCGGACGCCATGGTACGCGACCCGCAGGCTTCCAAAATGCAGTATGTGCCCAAAGTGCCGGAAGTGCTGTGGGCTACGAAGCTCGTAAGCCCCGGCGAAACGGTGAGCCTGCGTTTCACAGCGCCGTCCAAAGCAGGGGATTATCCGTTCGTATGCACTTTCCCCGGCCACTGGCGCGGTATGAATGGCATTATGCAAGTAATCAATTAAAAGATATGCAACACCACATTTTCAACTCAATTTTCCGCCTGGCCCTTGGCCTGGCCTTGCTGCTGGCCGGTAACCCGCTGGCAGCGCAGATCCGCGTACTGATGGTAGGCGGCGGCGGTTCGCACGACTTTGACCGCTGGTACAAACAGGAAGACGCCGCCACGCTCGAAAAAGGCGGCCTGGCCACTGTTACCTATACAGACGATCCTTCCACGATCCTGGAACACTTGCCGAACACAGATGTGCTGATGCTTGCGAATAACCAGCCCATCAAGGATTCCGCCACCCGCAAAGCCATCTTTGCGTTCGCTGACGCGGGCAAAGGATTGTTGCTGGCGCATCCCGCCATCTGGTACAACTGGCGCGACTGGCCGTTATACAATTTTAAGCTCGTTAGCGGCGGAAGCCGTTCCCACGAAAAATACGGCGAGTTCACCGTGACGGTAAACGATAAAAAACATCCCGTTACCAAAAATGTCCCGGCAAGCTTTAAGCTGGACGATGAGCTCTACCATTTCAATGCAGACCCGGCCGGTCCTGGCATCCGCGTGCTGGCCACCAGCAGGAACGAAGCAGGCGTTACCCATCCCGCGCTTTTCGTGGTGAAGCACCCGAAAGCCCGCATCGTAGGTTTTGCGCTGGGGCACGACGCTGCATCGCATGAGCTGGAAGCATACCGCACCATCCTGCGGAATGCAGTGAAATGGGCGGCCCGGAAATAAATTCTTTACATAAAAAAATCAGTATACACAATGAAACAGATCACGGTAGTAATCGTTGGAATGGGCTTCGGCAAAGAGTTTATACCCATTTATCAGAACCATCCCGCCATCAGGCGGGTAGGCATCTGCACTCGTAATCCCGAAACGCTGAAAGAACTGAAGGCGAAATTCAACCTGGACGATGACCTTATTTTTACCAACTACGAAGATGTGCCCAAACGCGCAGATGTGGACGCCATCCACATTGTAACGCCCGTGCCGGAGCACGCCAGGATGACGCTGGCCTCGCTGAATGCCGGCAAGCACACCGCCTGCACTATTCCCATGGCGATGACCGTGGAAGATTGCAAGGCCATCGTGGAAGCAAGGAAAAGATCCGGCAAAGTGTATATGATGATGGAAACCGCGCTCTACACCCGCGAGTTCCTGTACGGCCTGCACCTTGCTGAAACCGGCCAGCTGGGCCGCATCCAGTTCGTGCGCGGCTCCCACATCCAGGATATGAGCATGCCCGGCTGGGACGAGTACTGGAAAGGTTATCCGCCCATGCTGAACGGCACGCACGCTATTTCGCCGCTGCTTAAGATCAACAACACCACCGCTGAATCCGTGGTATGCCACGGATCCGGCCGCCTCAGCGACGACCTGGCCAAACGTTACAATTCCCCCTTCGCGGTGGAAACAGCCACCTTCACGCTCAAAAACTCCGACGTGGTAGCAGAGGCCACCCGCTCGCTTTTTGACGTGGTGCGCCAGTACCGCGAAAGTTATGATGTATACGGCACTAAAATGTCCTTCGAATGGGAGCAGCTGCAGGACGAAGAGCACGTGATATTCGACGGCGGTGAAAATGCCCGGCGCATAAATGTGCCGGACACGGACGCGCTGCTGATCCCGGAAATAGCGCACTTCACCAAAAGGGAAAAGATAGACGATCCCAACCATGTGTCGTTCCTGCAGGGAGCAGGCCATGGCGGATCGCATCCGCACCTGGTGCAGGAATTCCTGGCGGCCATCACCGAAAACCGGTACTCCGCCGTGGATGCGCATATTGCGGCCAATTACACCTGCGCCGGCATTTGCGCGCATGAGTCCGCAATGAACAACGGCAAACGTATACAGATCCCTGATTTTGAAAAATAACGGCATGCAGTCAGGCGTTAGCACATTCGTTTGGGTTTCTCCATTTTCCACTGCATCGTTTCACCTGCTGGAAAAAATAAAAGCGGCGGGGTACGATATCATCGAAGCCGCGGTGGAAGACGCAGGATTGATAGACTGGCCGCAGTTAAAGTCCATGGCGGACGACGCGGGCCTGAAGATCACCATCAGCGGCGCTTTCGGGCCGGACCGCGACCTTTCGTCCGACAATGCGGCCATCCGCAAACAGGCGCTCGGTTACATCATCGATTGCACGAGGATTGCGCAGCAGATGGGAAGCCCTGTATTCACCGGCCCTTTGTATGCAGCGGTCGGCAAAACGCGTATCGTAAGCCCTGAGCAGAAAGCGCAGGAGCGGAACTGGTGCCTGCAGGGGCTCCGTGAGGCAGCTAAAGTTGCTTCGGACCATGGTGTATTGCTGGGCGTGGAGCCCCTGAACCGCTTCGAAACGGATATGATCAATACGGTGGACCAGGCGCTGGGCCTGGTGCGCGAAGCCGGTCATCCCAGCCTGCGTATTTCGCTGGATACCTTTCATGCCAACATCGAGGAGAAAGACATTCCTGCCGCTATCCGCAAAATAGGCGGCGATTTGCTCTGCCACGTGCAGGGCAACGAAAGCGACCGCGGCACGCCCGGCACAGGGCATCTCAACTGGACCGGCATCCGCGATGCGTTAAAAGACATCGGTTACTACGGGGCCATCGTTCTGGAAACCTTCGGTGCGCCCTCCAAAGAACTGGCGCGCGCAGCCTGCATCTGGCGGCCGTTGGCCAACAGCGCGGACGAGCTGGCTACTGAGGGAGCGGCTTTTTACAGGAGCATGTTTTTATAATTTTTTGAGTTAATAACTGGAAACGTGGAACAACTGGCGGTTCTCCCGGCGTGGGAGGCCGCCTTTTATTTTGTGAAAAGGCCGTCATTGCGGGGAGGGATCGTCGTTGCGAGGTGCAGCATGGCCAAAGCGGGGAGGGCAACGAAGCAATCTCCTTCATTGAAGTGATATACTCCAATACCCGGAGATTGCTTTGTCGCGGCTCCTGCACACGCCTCCCACCGCTCCTCGCAATGACCATAAAAAAATCCCGCCCCTGAAAACAGGAACGGGATCAATGTTTGGGGTTTGATTATTTCATGCTCACATCTTTCCTGCCCGCAAACTGCTGCAGGGTAGATGCGATGGCTTGTTCCAGCGCTGCGCCGGAGAGTTCTTTATCGTGCGCTTTTTTCTCCAGCTCGTTCATCGCTTTGTAAAGCGGGGTGTCGTTCACCTTTTTTTGAAGGGTAACGGTTGCATTTTCCTGGTAAAGCTGGTCCCAGCTTTTACGTACCAGCGCCCAGAATGCTTTGTGCTCGTTCCACCAGGCAATGGCCTTTTCGCACTGCGAATCGTTCACGCGATCATAGGTATTGAGGCCTTTTTCGCCTACGATCACTTTATCGCCGCTGGCGGAGCGGATCACTTTTTTGTTGTCCTGCTCGTGAATGGAACCTTTGGCAGTGATCTCGTGGTGATTGGTGCGCACCAGCACGTTGTAATCGCTGCGGGTAGTGTATTCGCGGCGGGGCAGGGGCGCGCTGCTGGTGGATTCCCAGTAATGGCGGCCGTCTGCATGCACCCAGGTGGCGGAGCCTTCGTAACGCGGCTCATCGTCCACGCCGAACACTTTCTGCGTCCATTGGCCTTTTACCTGCGCGGCGGGCAGCTCGGTTTTTTTCCACTGGTCGTCTTTGTCGAAAGCGAGCAGCGTACGGTTTTCATACTGCCAGTCTTCCGTCCAGTGTTTGATCACATCGCCGCCGGCTATCAGCAGGTGCTGCAGCACAATGCGGCGCGGCCCTTCTTCGGCAACGGTGATGTATTCGATGGCGCCGGAGGTCTTTTTATAGCCTTTCGGTTTGTAATTGCTGTCTGAAGGGAATGTTTCGGTGTATTCAAAGGTAACGTCGTGGCAGCCGCAGAGGTTTTTGATGGCGGCTTTATCCTGCGCGAGCTTGTCCTGCGCGTTGCCGTTCAATGCTGCGAAAGCAAGGGCAAGAGCGGAGATGATCGTTTTTTTCATTGCTGGATGGCTTTAAAGATTATTTGAAATTGCGTGAACCGTCTGCCTGGTAAACGTACCGGAAATGATAGTAGCGCGATTCGGAAGTTTGAGTGGGCGAAGCGGGCGCGTCTTTATAATAGCTGGTCACTTCTGCTTTAACGTATTTGCCGGTGGCGGTTTTGATCACGAAGAACTTGCCGGTTACCGGTGAAATGATATGGGTGCTCATGTTGTAGTTGTACCAGCCGGTAATGGCCTTGGTAGCGCCGTCTGCCGCATAGCCGGCTTCGGGCGCCGCGGTGAGGTCGTTGTACACGCCGGTGAGCACCTGCGCCTGCGCATTGCCCGGACCGCTGGTGCCACCGTTGATGATGATGGTGGTGGCCCTGAAACCGATATCCCACTTGGTGGTGGCGGAGTCTGTATTCGGGATCACTTTATTGTCGGCGAAGCTGAACAGGGTGAATTTGCCGGTATTACCCGCGTCTGCGTTTATGTTGGCGGCAGTGGTGGATACGATGGTAGGCCTGGGCTCGGGCTGCACATCATCATCGTCGTTGCTGCACGATGCGAGGGACAATGCGGCAATGGCCAATGCTCCGAGATAGAATGTCTGTTTTTTCATATTGATCTTTTATTGTTAGTTAGTGATTGAACTGGTATCCTACCGCCACTGAAAGCAGCCGGCCGGGCAGGGTGGGGATGTGCGCTGCATCGGTATGCCCGAAAAGATTTTCTACCGTTCCCTGTATGCGCAGTCTGTTTTGCAGCAGCAGCTTGGCAGCGGCAATATTCACGGTGGCGTATCCTTTCACGAATTCATTGTCCGTATCGGGAACCTGGTTGCCGTTCTCGTCCGCAAAGCCGTATTTGCCGCGGTAAAGCAGGCGTGCATTAAGGTCGAGCCCGAGGCGGGAATGAATGTAGCTGAGCTTCAGGTTGCCGGTGTGGCGGCTGCGGTTGAAGAGGCCGAAGTATTCGCTTTTCTTCAGCGCGCGGGTTTCGCGGGTTTGCTGGTCCTGTGTATAAACCTGTTTGTTCTTCACGAGGTCATACAATTCTTTATCGCGGCTCATGAGATACTGGTAGCCGGCGGAAGCACGGAAATATTGCCCGATCTGCTGTTCCCATTCCCCTTCGGCGCCCCATGTGGTGATGCTTTTCAGGTTGATGTAGCTGAATACGCGTTGCCCGTTCGTTTTTTCGGCGATAGGCCTTGTGTCTATCAGGTTGCTGACTTCGTTGTAAAAGAAGTTGACCCTGGCACTGCTGCTTTTGAATGGTTTGCCCTGCACGCCCAGGTTATAGGACCAGGAGCTTTCCGCATCCAGCTCTTCCAGGTTCTGAGGGTCTACATACAGCTGGCGGATAAGCCCCTGCTGCTGCATCTGGAGAAGTATCTCCCTTGCCAGCCTGGTGCCGGCTACGGTGTAACCAACCGCCGCGTTGTTGAAATGGAGGAACAGCTGCCTGAAATCCGGCGCACGGTAACCTCTCCCGGCGGAAGCCATTATGCGCCACTGCGGAAGGAACCGGTAGGAGGCAGACAGCTTGGGGCTGAGCTGCGAAGGATATTGGTCGTGCATGTCAAAACGCAGGCCCGGCAATATGTTCCAGCGGTCGGTGAGCTGCCAGTTGTCCTGGATGAAGATATACCCGGTATTAAAGGCCATCTTTTCATCGTAGCGAGTGGCTTCTACAGATTCCCGCACATAGCCCAGTCCCGCGGTGAGCAGATGCTTTGGATGCAGTTGCCAGTCCAGCTGGTATTCCGGTTTGATGTATTGCTGCGTGAAATACGAGGTATCGTAGATCTCTTTGTTTTGCCGGTAGGTCATGTCTTCTTCCGTATGGTAACGGGAGAAATACAGCCGGAAGGTTTGCCGGAAGTCCTTATTGGGAGAATGTTTCAGGTTAAATGCCAGGTTTCCGTCCTGCTCTTTCCCGATATCGTCCACAGTGCCTTTGGTATCCTGGAACCAGCTGTCGTAACGCTGGCGGTAGAACCTGCCGGACAGCGATGTCTGCAATTTGGCGCTCCAGTCCTGCTGCCAGCGCGATTGTAACGTAAGTGAGCGGAAAGGCGCGGAAGTGGGGCTGCCCGCATTATCTCCCAGGGTATAACCATCGCTGCCGAGGTATCCGGCGCTGGCGCTGAAGGCGGTCTTTTTGCCGAACAGGCGCGTTTCCGCATTGGCATTGAAGGTGTTATTGGAAGCGTAGCGTGCGTCCAGGCTGGTGAAGCCCTGGCGCGACCTGCCGTCTGTTATGATATTGATGACGCCGGCCAGCGCATCGCTGCCGTAGAGGGAAGAAACCGGCCCTTTGATGATCTCTATCCTTTCGATATTGCCCACCATGATGCGGCTGAGGTCCAGCGTGCCTGCGGTGCGGCCGATGAGCGGCTCGCCGTTGAGCAGGATGAGCGTGTATTGCGCGTCCAGCCCCTGCATCTGCACGCCGTTGCCGTGATCCGGCGTGATGAACAGGCCCGTTTGTTCTGCCAATACCTGCTGGAGCAGCACGGCACCCATGGAGCGGAGCTGCTGCCTGTTGATGACGGTTACGGGAACGGGCACCCTGCCCGCCTGTTGTTCATTGCGGGTGGCCGTTACCACCACTTCCTGCAACGCTTTGGCGGCGGACGTGTCGGTTTGGGCAAAAGAAGTGCCTGCCCGCAAAATGCAGGCGCACAGGAGTATATATCTATACATAATAGAAGCGGTGCTGAGCCGCAAATGTAGGAAGGGGAAAACGGGGATTATTACGCAAGAGGGAAATATTGTTACGCGATCGGGAAAAATAAGATTTGGGGAGAGGCGGAATTAAATACAAATACCCATACTATTAAAAAGGGCGGAGGAGGCATAATAGACAAAGCCGTCATTGCGGGGAGCTGCGAGGATTTTATGCAGTGGGCGACGAAGCAATCTCAATATCAGAGCATACCCGTTCGATGCCGGAGTTTGTTTCGCCGCCCGTCCTGGCCCTCCTGCAATGACTTTTTTCCCGTATAAACAAGCAGA
>CBFHAF010000083.1:0-10743 GCA_965653435.1 uncultured Chitinophaga sp. | reverse complement strand
AGCACATCCCGCAGGTGCTTCCCCTTCAGCACATTCACCGCCTGCACAATGCCCGCCAGGTTGTGCAGTATCACGAAACCCACAGCCCCGGCCAGCAGCAGGTTCAGGTACAGCGGTTTTTTATCCCCGTCGAACGCATCATAATAAAAAACAAGGAAAAGCGTGAACACCGCAGTCTCCAGGATCATCTGGAACAGCACGCTGCGGCGCACGGGCAGCTTGCGGAGGTAATGCTTCAGTTCTTCAGGGCTTTTATGCCCGGCGCCCATGTTCTGCCATGCGGCTTTTAATTCTTCCATGACGTTGAGTTTACATGTTTTTTGATCCTGGCGCGGATCCTGTTCAGTCGCACGCCAACGTTGTTTTCGGTGATACCGGTGATCTCGGCTATTTCGGCATAGCTCAGGTCTTCGAGGTAGAGCGCCATCAGCGCCTTATCCGCCGCGTCCAGCGGGGCAAGCAGCTCCAGCAGCCTGTTCTCTTCTGTTTGCGAGGGCACGTCGGGCAGGGCGGGCATATATACAATGTCCGGCCGCCTGCGCC
Source organism: uncultured Chitinophaga sp. (assembly GCA_965653435.1). GTDB lineage: Bacteria > Bacteroidota > Bacteroidia > Chitinophagales > Chitinophagaceae > Chitinophaga. The sequence continues at coordinate 10,200 of CBFHAF010000083.1, read as the reverse complement.
TGAAATGGACCAGGGCGGTGCTCAACGCGATCTTATAGATCCAGGTGGAAAATTTGGAACGGGCCTCGTAGCCGGGAAGGCCCTTCCATAGCTGGTATACGATCTCCTGGAACAGGTCTTCCCGGTCTTCGGGCGTATCCCGGTAGAGGCGGCATATCTTGAAGAGAATGCCTTCGTGCCCGGCCAGCTGTTGCAGAAATTCCCTTTCGTCCATGATCATCAGTATTCGTTTCCCGGTTAGTTGCAAAAAAAGGGGAAAACTTACAGGGTATGCAAAAAAAAAATCCGCACCTGAAGCCATGGGATAACACAAGAAAGAACCGCTGAATAGGCGGTTCTTTTCATTTTATAACGGTCTTTTTTATTTGGCGGTAAACTGCCTGATGGGGGTCAGTTCCAGCTTCCGGAACTCTACTTCCGAGCCTTCCGCCTGTACGGCTATGCTCCCCTGGGATGTGGTGATGTTGTAGCCGCTGTTCACCAGGTCGCCGTTCACCCACACCTTGATCTTGTTCCCCAGGCATTCGATCACCATGGTGTTCCATTCGCCGAGCGGCTTTTCTGAATTGTCTGTCCGGTTCCTTACACGGCGGGTGGTGCCGTCTACCACGCCCCATTTTTCTTTCGGGCCGCGGTATACTTCCATGCTGTCCACCGTCACATCTTCGCCGATGCACCAGAAGTCGCCGGCGTTCTGATGCATCATCTGCACTTCCAGCGATTTCGGGAACATGCCGTAAAGCACGCGGGGAGTGGTGGCATGCACCAGTACGCCGCAGTTGCCGGGCTTGCCCGCAAAACGGTACTGCGCCTCGAAGCGGTAATCGTGGTACGACGCATCCGTGATCAGGTGGCCGCCGGGCTTGCCCAGGCTTACCAGCATCCCGTTGCGTACAATGAAAGGATTGATGGCGCCGGTATCCTTATCCATGGCGGGCACATCCACGTGCCAGCCGGTAAGGTCCTTGCCGTTGAAGAGGCTGCGGCTCTGCGCAGAACATAACGTGGCGCTGCACAGCAGCATAGCGGAAAAGACAAATGTTTTCATATATGAAAGATATAAAATTTTATTTCTATTTTGTTTGCCCCGGATGACCATGTTAAAAATGTACTCAGTATTATCATATTAAAACGTCTATGAAGAAGTTATTTATTTTGTTATTCGCGGCCTCGGTGGCGAATGCACAGGAATGGAAGCCCGTACCGGGAAAGATCAGCACGCCCTGGGCGGAACAGCTGAACACGGAGAACGTGCTGGCTGAATACCCGCGCCCCCAGTTCGTACGTAACAGCTGGAAGAACCTCAACGGTTTATGGAATTATGCGCTCACGCCCCGCAACGCCACCGCCCCGTCGGCATGGCAGGGGAAAATACTGGTGCCCTTTGCGATTGAGTCCTCCCTTTCCGGGGTAGGCAAAACCGTGGGGAAAGACCAGCTGTTATGGTACCGGCAAACCTTCGAATTGCCCGCGGACGCCAAAGGCCGCAAAACGCTGCTGCATTTCGGGGCGGTAGACTGGCAGGCGGACGTATACGTGAACGGCCAGCTGGCAGGCAGCCACCGCGGCGGCTTCGATCCGTTCTCTTTCGACATCACCCCGCATCTCAAAAAAGGTAAAAAACAGGAACTGACCGTAAAAGTATGGGACCCGACGGACGAAGGCCCGCAGCCCCGCGGCAAGCAGGTGCGCAAGCCCGAAGGCATCTGGTACACGCCCGTGACCGGCATCTGGCAGACCGTTTGGCTCGAAACAGTGCCCGGCACTTATCTTTCAGCGGTAAAACAAACGCCCGACATAGACGCACAAACGCTTACCGTAGCCACCACCGTGGTAAACCCCGCGACCGGCGATAAAGTGCTGCTCAGCGCCTGGAAAGGCGGTGAAAAAGTAGCCGAAGCGGAAGCAGAGCCCGGCGCTACGGCTGTTCTGAAGATCGGCAACCCCGAATTATGGAGCCCCTCCAATCCATTCCTGTACGATCTTAAAATGAGCATCGTGCGGAAAGGCAAAGCGGTAGATGAAGTGCAGAGCTATTTCGCGATGCGCAAAAGCTCCATGGGGAAAGACGCACTGGGTATCCAGCGGATGCTGCTCAACAACAAGTTCCTTTTCCAGTACGGCCCGCTGGACCAGGGCTGGTGGCCCGACGGGCTGTATACCGCACCCACGGACGAAGCCCTGAAGTTTGACGTGGAGAAGACCAAAGCGATGGGCTTCAACATGATCCGCAAACATATCAAGGTGGAGCCCGCACGCTGGTATTATCATTGCGACAAGCTGGGCGTGCTGGTTTGGCAGGATATGCCCAGCGGCGACCTCGGCAACCGCTGGGAGCCCCGCCCCGGCATCATCGGCCGCGGCACGGAAAAGAACCGCAGCGCGGAGTCCGAGCGCAGCTACCGCGAAGAATGGAACCTGATCATGGACGCGCTGCACAACGTGCCTTCCATTGTTGTTTGGGTGCCTTTCAACGAAGCCTGGGGCCAGTTCAAAACAAAGGAGATCACGGAATGGACCATGAAAAAAGACCCTTCCCGCCTGGTGAACAGCGCCAGCGGCGGCAACTTTGTTCATACCGGCCACATCATAGACCTGCATAATTATCCTGATCCGGTAATGCCCGACCCCGAGATCTACGGCAAAACCGACCAGGCGATCGTACTGGGCGAGTTCGGCGGGCTGGGCCTGCCGGTAGACGGGCATGTGTGGCAGCAGAAGGACAATTGGGGCTACCAGACCTTCAAAACCGCCCAGGAACTGTTCACCCGCTACGGGGAATATATGATCAAGCTGGAAGGGCTTATCAAAATGGGCCTTTCAGCGGCCGTATACACCCAAACCACGGACGTGGAAGTGGAAACGAACGGGCTGATGACCTACGACCGGAAAGTGTTCAAGAACCCGGTGGAGTCTTTTAGCAAGGTGCATGAGAAGCTGTATAACGCAGGATTGGTCACGATGCCATAAAAAATATTGGAGGGGAAGCATTGCTTCCCCTTTTTTTACGATGCCCCTCCGCGTTTTCCCGCACCCCGGAAAATCCTTCCGCCATCCGATTCGTACCGGTCGTGTAACAACGGGCGGGCGGAATGGACGAATCTGATTATATTTAGGCCCAACCAACCAAACTGGATAACTATTTATGAAACGTAATTTTCTGTTACTGGCGCTTGTTGCATCGAGCGTCTTTTCCCTGTTAGAGAGCCCTGCGTTTGCGCAGCCCAAGCAGGTGGCAGCCAAAGCCGCGACCGGGGAGAAATTCCCGGCAGACCCGGAAGTGAAGACCGGGAAACTGCCCAACGGCCTTACCTACTACATCCGCCGGAACGTTGAGCCCCGCAACAGGGCCGTATTGTATATGGCGCTGAAAGCAGGTTCCCTCATGGAATCCGATGCTCAGCAGGGGCTTGCGCACTTCACGGAGCACATGGCCTTCAACGGCACAAAGGATTTTCCCAAAAATGAGCTGATCAACTACCTGCAGAAGGCCGGGGTGAAGTTCGGGGCAGACCTGAATGCATACACCGGTTTCAACGAGACCGTTTACCAGCTGCCTATTCCTACAGACAGTGCGGCGCTGTTCAAAAACGCCTTCAGGATCCTGGCCAACTGGGCGGGGCATATCAACATGGAAAATACCGACATCGACGAGGAAAGGGGTATTATTGTTGAAGAAGAGCGCCAGCGCGGGAAAAACGCGCAGTCCCGCATGCAGAAGGAAGCCCTGCCGGTGATCCTCTACGGTTCCCGTTATGCGGAGCGCATTCCCATCGGCAAGCTGGACATCATCCAGAACTTCAAACACGAAGAGATCAAACAGTTCTATAAAGACTGGTACCGCCCCAACCTGCAATCCGTGATCGCAGTGGGCGATTTTGATGTGGCTGCCGTGGAAGCGCTGATCAAGGCGAACTTCAGCGGGCTGAAGAACCCCGCCAATCCCAAGCCGCGTGAGACCTACGGCCTGCCGGACAATAAGGAGCCGATCGTGAAGATCATCACCGATAAAGAATTTCCCTACAACGTGGCTTTCGCCACCATCCGCCATCACGCCAAACCTACCCACACTACCGCCGATTTCAAAAGCGGTATGATCGTGGGCATGATCAATTCCATGATCGGCGCACGCATCCAGGAACTGAAACAGAAAGGCACCGCGCCTTTCGTGGAAGGGCAGCTGAGTTACGGCCCCTGGCAGGGCGGCATGATAGACGGACTGAACGCGCTTTCCGTTGTAGCCGTTACCAAAGACGCACAGGAGCTCGGGAAAGGGCTTGCCGGCGTAATGGCCGAAGCGCAGCGCATGGCGCAGTTCGGCTTTACCGCATCGGAGCTGGAAGTAGTTAAAAAGAACACCGAAGCCGCCAACGAAAAAGCCTACCGTGAAAAGGACAAGATAGCTTCCGCCAGCTTCGTGCAGGCTTACCTGAAGAACTTCCTGTCCGGCTCACCCATCATCAGCCCGGACGTACGTTATACCCTCACCAAAAAATTCCTGGACGAGATCACGCTGGAAGATGTGAACAAAACCGCGAAGAAAATGGTGGCCGAAGAGAACGTAACCGTACTGGTGCAGGCCCCGGAGAAAGATAAAGACAAGATACCGACCAGCGCCCAGCTGCTGGAAAGCCTGCGCAATGCAGGTAAAGGCCTTGCCGCTTATGTGGACAATACCGTGAAAAAGCCGCTGCTGGAAAAGAAACCCACGCCCGGCAAAGTAACCGGTACAGAGAAAATAGAAGGCATCGGTGTTACCAGGCTCACGCTGAGCAACGGCGTGACCGTATACCTGAAGCCCACCGATTTCAAGAACGACCAGATCCTGTTCTCTTCCTTCCGCCCCGGCGGCACTTCGCTGGTAGAGGATAAGGATTACATGGCCACCAACTACGCAGGTAATATCCCCGGCGACGGCATCGGCGAATTCGAGAACTCGCAGCTGCGTAAAATGCTGGCAGGCACCACCGCCGCGGCTTCCGCTTACCTTAGCGACCTGTATGAAGGTTTCAGCGGCAGCGCATCGCCGAAAGACCTGGAAACAGCCCTGCAGCTCGTGTACGCCTATGCCACCAATCCCCGCAAAGACCCGGTGGTATTCAAAAGGAACATGGAAGACTTCAAAGTATACCTCCAGAACGCGGATGATGCGCCGGACAACGTTTTCGGCGATACCATCACTGCGGTACTGTCTTCCAACAGCCTCCGCGAAAGGAAACCCACACTCGCGGAGCTGGACCAGGTGAGCCTGGACCGTTCCCTCGAGTTCTACAAAAGCCGCTTTGCGGACGCCAGCGGCCAGACCTTCGTGTTCGTCGGTAATTTCGATGTGGCGCAGATCACCCCGCTGCTGGAAACCTACCTCGGCGGCCTGCCTTCCACCAACAGCGGCAGCAAGTACGTGGACCGCGGCATCAGGCCGCAGACGGGCAACATCACCCGCATCGTGAAAAAAGGCATTGAAGACAAGGCGCAGGTGAAACTTTTCTTCTACGGCACTTACGATTTTGCGCCGGCTACCAACCTGCAGCTCAGCGCCCTCAGCGATATCCTGGAATTTAAAGTGCTGGAGCGCCTGCGTGAGAAAGAAAGCGGCGTGTACAGCCCGAACGTGGGCATCGGCTACGACAAGCAGCCGTATGCCAACTACAGCCTCACCATTTCATTCAGCTGCGCTTCCGCGAACGTGGACAAGCTGGTGAACGCCACGCTGGACGAGATCGAGAAGATCAAAAAAGAAGGCGCCACCGCTGTGGATGTGGAGAAATTCAAAGCAGAAAGCAAAAGGGCCATGGAAGTGAGCCTTCGTGAAAATAGCTTCTGGCTGAACTATCTCACCGGCAAGTTCAAGACCAGCGAAGACCCGCTGAGCATTCTCAAGCAGAACGAGCGCCTGGAAAAAGTAACGCCCGAAAGCGTGAAAGAGACCGCGAACAAATACCTCAGCAACGCCAATTATTTTAAGGCGGTGCTGGTGCCTGAAAAATAAACCTCTCGGTTATATCTGTGCGAAAAGGGCTGTTTCATTTACTGAGACAGCCCTTTTTGATTAAAATGATTCTCCGCTTGTTTAATCGATACAGGCAGCCCCGTCATTGCGAGGGGCCGCAGAGCCAAAGCGGGAGGGGCGCGACGAAGCAATCTCCTGCGTGGAATTTGGGTGATCCGGTAATTCCTCGCTGCCGGCTTATCTAAAATCAATTGTCACTCCTTTTTCATCTGCCCGATCCACTGCACGATCAGTGCCACACCTTCTTTATGCACCAGCGTTCTGGCCAGCTCGGGCATGGCCGTGCCCGGTTCCGTGCTGTTCATCCGGTAGGCGAGTATGGAGGCGGCGGCATTGCCGGGAACGATGTCGAAATCTAGCCCGCCGGCGCCATTGCCCGCTGAAACCGGGCCTTTGAGAATGCCGAGGTGGGCGGCCTGCTGCTGGTCGTATTCAAGAAAGAGGCCGGTGTTGTCCGCGTCGCCGCCTTTGGTATGGCAATGGGCGCAGTTCACATCCAGGTATGCGCGGGCGCGCTGGGAGACGGAGTAATGCAGGCTGTCCGTCCACACGGGAAGCGCCGGCACCCGCCCGATGGCCGGCATGCCTTTCAGGATGCCTGCGGAAGCCCATTGCAGCAGCTGCTCTCCTTTGCCGTAATGAAGGTTCCGGGCTTTCGGGCCAATGGGCAGCAGCGTGCCGTTGCTGGAATGGCAGCGTTTGCAATCGTTGGTATTGGGCACCTGGTACAGGGTGCTGATGCGCTGCCGGTTATCATCCAGCAGGGTGACGGGCACCTGCTTGCCGGCGATCCACTTCTCCGCTTCGGTCTGGGCTTCGTTCCAGAGGTAATTCATCACTTTCCATTTGCCGTCCTGCGGGTCTTTGTGCAGCAGGCGCGTTTCTATCAGCACTTTATTTCCCGCGGTATCGCGGTAAGAGAAATTTTTGATGATGAAAGTTCCGTTGGGGAACTGGAAAGCGCCGCTGTCGCGGTACTGCATGCCGGCGCCTTCGGGCAGCGCAATGAAGCGGTCTTTCAGGGCATAGTCGGTGAATAAAGGCGTGGCAAGGTCGTACCGGTGCACATGGGCCTCAGGGCTCAGCTGGCTGAGCTGCCCTTTGAAGAAACCGTAGTCGGACAATTTTTCATGGAAACCGGAGGAAGTTGCAGGCTTTTTGGGCCTGCAACTGTAAAGGGTGGTCATAGCAAGTATCAATACAATCACAGATCTCATCTCGATAGGAATTATTTACAGGTAAATGCCGTCATGTCCGTTCCAGGGCTCCATTGCGGTTTGCCCATGTTCAGCGCGTCCACGTTCACGAACAGGTTGCTGCCCGTTTGTTTGATGCAGATGGAATCCGGGTTGGGGCCTTTCTCCTGTGTGAGCACATTGGTGGAGATGCCGTCGTACACGATCAGCGGGATGCGCTGCTTCATCGCCTGCTCGATGGCCACGAGTATTTTGCCGGTATGATGGTTGAACACCGGTTCGGGGAAGCTGTCGCCCATTTCCAGCGTGTTGCCGTGTATCAGGATGTTCTTCGACACGGGGAAATAATTGGCGTTGATCTTTTCTCCCGCCTTTGCATCCACGAAAAAACCGGATACAAGGATGATCGCGCTGGAGTTGTTGTTGATGATACGGTTGTTGTACAGCTCCACGTCCGACGTGGCCTGGATGATCACGCCGCTGCCCGGCGCAGCGTTGCCTACGCCCCAGGTGGTGCCGAAGCTGCCGGATTTGGCGAAGTTCCTTTCGTTGTTGTCGTGGATGAAATTGTTGTAAGCCTTCACATGCCCGCCGCGCTGGCTCAGGTCCGGCAGGTCGAACACGAGGAAGCCGGCGGTGTTGCCGTAAAATTCATTGTCGTATACTTCCGCGTTGGTCGTGTTCTCGATCTCGCAGCCTGCCACGTTTTTGTAAGCCTTGCTTTTCCTTACAACGGCCTTGTTGGATTGACCTACGTAAATGCCCGCATCAGATGCGCCCTGCGCGTAACAGTTCTCCACCAGCACATTGGTGCAGAGAACGGGGTAAATGCCGTAACCGCCGCTGGTGGAATCGGAGGTGGACCAGATGGCGTGCAGGTTGGTGATGGTCACGTTCTTGCTTTTGTTCACCTTCAGCAGGTCGCCTTTAGAATCTTTGATCGTCATGCCGCTGATCTCGAAGCCGTCCACTTCGGCCACGCGGATGCCTTCGCCGCCCTGGCGCTGGCCTGAAAAGTCCAGCAGCGTTTTGTCGGGGCCCGCGCCGGTGATGCGGATGTGTTTGAGCTGCACGAGGCTGAGGTTGTCGAATTTATACGTGCCTGCCTTCAGCTCCAGGCTGCTGCTGTCCGTCATGGTCAGGAAGGCTTCGGTGATCTTCGGTTCTTCGCCCGGGCCGAAAGCCAGTACTGTCTTGTAACTGCCTTCGGGCTTTTTTTCGGGGGCGGCGCATCCGGCCATCAGCGCCAGTAACAGGAGGGAGTATCTCATAGTGGTATGTTTTTAAAAAACGTTGTAAGAGAATGTTGCGTAATAGACACCGCCAATGCCAGGACTGCCGAAACCGGTGTAGTAGTATTTATTCGTCAGGTTCGTAGCGCCTATCTTGATCCTGGAACGGGCCTTCGCCAATTTATAACTTACCTGTGCATCCAGCACAGCATTGGCGTCTATCGTGCCGCTCGCGAAACCGATGGAGTAGAAGTACGCCGGGCGGTAACGGAAGCTGGCGTTGAAAGAGAAAGCCTGTTGTTTGCCGAAGCCGGTGTTGCCGAACTCCAGGTTGAATTTCCAGTTGGGGGTGTTGAAATTATTGATCTGGCTGTTGTTCCTGTTCCTGAGGAAATCCGAAGAGAAGTTGGCTTTCGCCATGAAATTGCGGCTCAGGTCCACGCTCACGCTGGCGGCATATCCGTACGTATTGACTTTTTCCGCGCCGTTATATGCAATATTATAGGAAATATATTTACTGCGCTCCTTGAACGCTGTAACATCATCCGTCCCCGGCGTATTGGCCACATTCACATACCCGATGAAATTTTTCCAGGTGGAATAATATCCCAGCACGTCCACCAGCACGCAGCGGGCGAACAGGCCGGAGTATCCCAGCTCAAACGCGTCCACGCTCTGGGGCCTGATGTCCCTGGGGCTGAACCGCTCCAGTTTCGAGGGGTCGTTGGTCTGCTGGTACGCCGTTACGCTGTTCAGCAGGTAGGGCGGGTATTTATCGAACTGGTACTCGCCGTACAGCAGCCTGGCGGAGCCGCCGGAAGCATAGGAGTTGTAATCCACCAGCGTGCTTTGCAGGCTCTGGATGTTGGAAGGAAAGCTGTAGGCGTTCTGGTAGGAGAAACGCAGGAAATGTTCCTTGGCGATCTCCTGCACGGCGGATACGCGGGTGGTGATGCGGGGCTTGTCGAAAAGGGTGTTCTTATCGTACCGGAAAGCCGCCCCTAGCTTCAGTTTGTTGCTGATCAGCTTTTTGGACAGGTGTGCATAGGCGCTGTATTCGGCCACGTCTATCGGCCCGTTCCTGTCGGGGAACAGGGTGCCTTTGGAATCCAGGCGGTAGAGGCGGTAGTTGAGTCCGGCGATCAGTTCCACCCATGAGATGAGCTTCGTGAAATTGTATTGGAACTCGGCGTTGTAAAGCCTGCTCCGGTCCAGGAAGAGGGTGCCGCCCCGGGAGGTGGGCAGGCCGGCTATGCTGTCTTTCAGCCGGTTGAATTCGGCGCTGCCGGCTTCGGGCCTTCCCTGGTCGGCAAACTGCCGGGCGGCCCAATGGGCCGCCTCGGTGCTGCTGCCCGTGGCCAGGGCCTGCAGCAGGGCGCCGGTGTATTGCGGGTACCAGCCGTCCATGGTGGCGGGGTTGAAGCTGGGCTTCCAGGCTTCGTTCAGCAGCTGCATGGTAGGGCTGGCTATGATGGTGTTGCCGGAATTTTCTTTGGAGGTATAGGCGCGGAGGAACCATTGTTCGCTCCTCAGCTCGGCCCTGTACTGGCCGATCTTGTAGCCGGTGAGGGCGTAACGGGTATCGTTGCTGTATACGGCGTTGCCGCTGCCGTAAGTACCGGATACGATGGCTTCCAGCCGCGGCCGGATCTTGTAGCGCAGTTCCGCGTTGAGCTTGAGGAGCTTGGCCTCGGCCTTGGGGCCCACGCCCCAGAGCGCGTCGACGGGTCGGTCGCCCATCAGCGCCATCCAGTTGTCCGCG
>CBFHAF010000082.1:0-10773 GCA_965653435.1 uncultured Chitinophaga sp. | reverse complement strand
GAAGAAGTGAAACACAAACGTTATCCCATCGACGAAGAAGCGATAGCGGAAGTGGTGAGCATGATGACCGGCATTCCCGTGAAACGGATGGTGCAGGCGGAAAACGAAAAGCTGCGCCGCATGGGCGAAGACCTGAAAGGCGCAGTGGTAGGGCAGGACGAGGCCATCTCCAAGGTGACCAAAGCCATCCAGCGTAACCGCGTGGGCCTGAAAGATCCCAAGAAGCCGATCGGTACCTTCATCTTCCTCGGCCCCACCGGTGTGGGTAAAACAGAGCTGGCCAAAGCGCTCGCCAAGTATATGTTCGACTCCGAAGATGCGCTCATCCGCATCGACATGTCCGAATACATGGAGAAATTCTCCGTAAGCCGCCTTATCGGCGCGCCTCCGGGATATGTCGGTTACGAAGAAGGCGGTCAGCTTACCGAAAAGGTCCGCCGCAAACCTTACTCCGTGATCCTGCTGGACGAGATCGAGAAAGCGCACCCGGATATCTACAATATCCTGCTGCAGGTGCTGGACGATGGTATACTGACGGACGGCCTGGGCCGCAAGGTGGACTTCAAGAACACCCTGATCATCATGACCTCCAACATTGGTGTGCGCCAGCTGAAAGACTTCGGCGCAGGCGTAGGCTTCACCACCTCTTCAAGGGCTGTGAGTGAAGAAGACAACACCAAGGCCGTGATCGAAAAGGCGCTGAAACGCACCTTCTCCCCTGAGTTCCTGAACCGTATCGACGACGTGATCATCTTCAACTCCCTCTCCAAAGAGCATATCTATACCATCATAGATATCACGATGAAAGGAGTGCTGGCAAGGTTGCAGACGCTGGGCTTCAGCCTGGAACTGACAGACGAAGCGAAAGGCTTCCTCGCGGAGAAAGGTTACGACCAGCAGTTCGGCGCCCGCCCGCTGCACAGGGCCATCCAGAAATACCTGGAAGACCCGCTGGCGGAAGAGATCCTCAATATGAACATTCATAACGGGGATATCCTGATCGCCGACCTGGACAAGGAAAACCAGAAGCTGGTGTTCTCTCTGAAAAACCCCTCGAAGAGTAAATCAGAGAAATCAGAAGCATAATTTTTAAGTGAAATAAAACTTGAGGCCGCCCCGGTATTAACGGGACGGCCTTTTTTTATGCGGGTTTGTACCGGTGGCTTGTGCGAACGCCGCGGTGATTGTTTTATGATAACGGACAGGCTGAAGCAATATTCTTTCCATGTAAGCATTAAGATTTGCTGGCCGTAAAGTTTGCGGAAATAGAAATTCTCCTTCGGAATGTCTTTTAAAAAAAGCATGGTGACCGCCGGTTACCATGCTTTTTTATGGATCGAATTTATGTAAAAAATACCAGAAATAATTTTACTTCCGCTGCATCTTACCAAGCTGATAATCAGGCGGAAACTCCCTGTGGGTAAGTGATTAACCATGCATTAAATATTAAATTAAATAAAAACATTATAGAAATAATGTATTAATCAAAATATATATGTAATATTGTGCCAGCGTTGTTACCCTGTACTCGGAAGAAGAAAAAAAGATCATTGGACTAGCAAGCTTCTGCGTACAACGGGAAGTAAAAAAGACGATCAGACAACATGATAAATCAATATTCAACATTCATATTATAATCTATTAAAACTAACAAGTAATATTTTTTTTAACCTATTACCTATGAGAAAGTCGTTACGTATTGCCAGCCTCATAATGGCATCACTGTTGTTCTTTTCCTACAACAGCCTCAAAGCACAGGTCAAGATCGGGGGCGATCCCGCGGTGGTTGACCCGAATGCTATCCTCGAACTGGAAAGCAACCGTAAAGGATTCCTGCTACCCCGTTTAGACGCAGCCGGATTTACTTTTCTGAAAACAAGGACCGTTACCCAGGGTATGGTCGTATACCTGAAAGCAGGCGCGCACATCAATGGCGCAGGTTTTTACTTTAAAACAGGTAACGGTAATACAGATGCGGACTGGACCAAGATGCAGGGAGACGACGGCACAGGCGGCCCCTGGAAACTGAACGGCAACAACAACGCTGACGCCAACAGTTTCATTGGTACGACCAACAGCGAAGCGCTGACCTTTAAAGTAGCCAACAACCCTGCCATGTCTTTCGCGGTGGACGGGCGTTTGACCATCCCGTACGCTAACGTGGACGCTGCTGCCGCAGGTGTAAATGATGTGCTGATGATCGGCACCGACGGCAAAGTGCAGAAACAAAATCTTTCGCTCACTTCAGTTACTTCACTGAATGCATTGAAAGGAGATGCGGTACTGGGTGGCGTTGCTTCCGCCGCAGCCACTACCATCACTGCAACCACCGCAGGCCAGAACTTGACGCTGACGTTCCCGACCATGACAGGCGCCGTTGGCCAGAACTATGGTTTTATTTCCAAAGCCGACTGGGACCGCTTTAACCGCATTGCCACCGCCAACGGTCTTACCGTTGCCGATATTACCACCACAGCGCCCGAGACGGGCAACTACGCCGGCAAGTTTGTGCCGAATGTAACTGCAGGCAACGAAGGCCGTTGGACGCTTTCGCTCTTCCCCGCCACAGGCCTGAATCCTGGTGTGGTAACCGTAGGCGACCAGACCTTTGCCGGCAAGAAAACCTTCGACGGTGATATTGAGATCACGGATGGTTATGCAGGCAGCACCGGTAGTTTAAGAACAGTCGGCAAACTGTCTATCGGTACCACCGATGCAGCCGATCCCGCCGCTACCAGCTATAAAGTGCTCGTTAAAGAAGGTACGGGCGCGGAAGTGAAAGAAGTGGACCTGAACCCTAAAAAGCTCGGTGGTATCTCTGCGCTGACCGACCCTTCCAATGCCGCCGCCGAATCCACCACAGACGGTAAGGTAGGCATCCTCACCGGCACCAGCGGTACAGATTTCAATATCGTTGCCGGTACGAATATCATGACATTTAACATTCCCGATGCGAATACCACTAACCGCGGTTTGATCACTGCAGGCGCGCAGACCGTAGGCGGTGTTAAAACATTCGCCAACCAGGTGGTGGCCAGCACCAACCTTAGCGTGGGCGGCGCGGGCCAGACCGCGAACCTTTCCATCAATGGTTCTGTATCCGTGAACGTACGTACACTGCCCGGCGGCGGCGGTGCCATTGCGGACAACGATTACATCGTTCTCGTTGCGGGCGCCGGTACCAGCACCGTTGCGGTTACATTGCCTACCCCTGCAGCTACCAACAAAGGCAGGATCTATATCGTAAAAAGGATCCCCCAGGCAGGTTCTGTTATTGAAGAAGACAGCGTTGTGGAAATTGCCGCTCAGGGCGGTTCCCTCATCAACGGCCAGTCCAATATCAAGATCGACGCGCCTCACTTCTCAGTGACCTTCCTCTCCGACGGCACCAGCTGGTCCGTTCTGAGCAGGTCTGCTGCAACCTTATAATAAATTTCGATTGAAAGGAACGGTTATGCGTGTAACCGTAACCGTTCCTTTATAATCCAAATACTATCCTATGACCTATCGCTACACCAAAATATGGAAAGCGGCCGTCCTGCTGCTTTTCCTTGGCATGGCCGTTATCCCTGCCGCCGCCCAGATGAAATTCGGCGGTACGCCGGACTACCGGGCAGATGCCATCCTGGAGCTCAGCTCCACTAAAAAAGGTTTTCTCCTTCCACGTATCAACGCATCCGCGCTTGCCGCATCCCCTTTGGATACCGCCGCTCCCGGCATGATGATCTACAACCAGACAGACAACAATATTTACATCCGGAAAAAAACAGGTCCTACTACCAGCACATGGGTGGCCCTGCAGGAAGTTTCTGCCGCCAACGGCACCTGGTCTTTTTCCGGCAACAGCAACATTAACCCCGCTATAAATTATTTGGGCTCTTCCAACGCCCAGCCTTTGATATTCAAGACCAACAATACCGAAGCCGCGCGCATCGCATCAGACGGGAAGATCGGCATCGGTACCAGCACACCCAACGCCCGCCTGCATGTGAACGGTTCCACGGGCACCAATGTGGCCACTGCCAGCGGTAACTTTACCATGGCGGATTCCAACAGCGTGATCATTATGAATAACGCCGCAGAGGCCACCCTCACCCTGCAAACCGCCGCAGGGCAGGAAGGACGCGCTATCGAAATAGTTTCTTACGGTGCCGGGCCGGTATTATTCTCGGGAGCGAACGTAAGGTCGCAGGCTACCCCGGCGAATGCCACCGGGTCCCTTGCGCCGGGTTATTCCCTGCGCCTCGTGAGCAATGGCACAGACTGGGTGGTGACCGGCAAGCAACGCAGCGGTGTGCCCCTGTATCTCGGTACTACCACAGGCGCTGGAGACGGGGAAGTAGTGCGCGATTACAACACTTACCTCAACAACGGCAGCGCTATTATCCAGACGGATGTGCAGGGTGGGCCGGTGAACCCGATCCCCAACGAAGGAGCGTGGTTCAGCATGATGATGCAAGCCGTGGGCAGCACGTATTTCGGGCAGTTCAATATAAATGACCATAATGCCTATTTCCGCGGCGGAGAAAAAGCTGACGTAGCCACTACGACCTGGTATAAATTCATGAGCCATCCCTCAAGGATCAAATTCTCGGTGCAGGAAAGAGGTACGGACAGCATCAACTTTAACCAGGAAGATGCCCGCGCGATCGTATTCAGTACCGGTAATACAGCTCGTGTGTCCATCACCGGGGAGGGCGCCACGAACTTCCGCACACAGATGATCTATAACGTGACCAATATTACGGGGAACTATACCGTTGCGCCTACAGATTATACCATTGTGATGACAGCGAACGCCAACGTGGTCATCAGCCTGCCGGATGCTTCCACCTGCGTTGGCCGTGTACTGGTATTTAAAAAACTGAGCATCAGCAATAACAGGACGATCTCGATATCTCCCACAGCCTCAGACAGGATAGACATGGCAGGTGCGAATACGGACCTGAGCTACACCGGCAATACAGCCCGCTGCTGGACATTACAGGCAACCGGTCCCGATCAATGGATCATCATTTCACAATTCTAACGAAAGGTTGAAGCTGATATGAAACACCTCATCCACATACTATCCCTTCTCCTCCTGCCGCTGCTGATGCGCGCGCAGCAGGGGGTGTACATTGCCCCGGGCGCCCGCATCCAGGTGCATTCCGGCGAAGTAGTGTCCATTTACGGTAACGTAGTGAACGATGGGGGTTTCGGATCGGGCCAGTCGTCGGTGATCAACTTCTTCGGCAAAAGCTGGAGCAACGGCACCGGCGGTACCCTGCCGGACGAGAGCGCCAACGGCTTCTCGGGCAGGGGCGGGCTGTTCCGCTTCTCGGGCAACAACCCGTTATACGGCAACCTCGGCGCACAGCAGCTCTTCGGCGGCTACAACGTAAGCAGCCGCCTGGGCGCCACTTTTCCCAACTTCGAGGTGAACAACCGCCTGGGCATCCTGCTGGCGGACCTGAGCGATATGAAAGTGCGCAACAACCTGCACTTTTCTTCCGGCCACCTCTTCCTCAACGGGTGGAACCTGGTGGTAGGCAACGGCAATCCGGGCACTATCACCGGTTACAGCGAACAATCCTTCATTATCACGGGCTCCAGCATTGCCGGGGGATTTGTATACCGCGAACAGGTGAATGCGGCTGCAGGCCGCGTGGTATTCCCCATCGGCACATCACCCGCCACGTATGCGCCAGCGGCCATTGAATATGCGGGAACCGCGGACGATTTCAGGGCCAGGGTGTTCGACAGCGTATACCAGTTCGCCATCTCCGGCCTGGTAAACAAGCTGGACTTCACCAACAAAACCTGGAACATGGCCCGCGGCAGAACAGACGTGGCCGAGGCCAGCCTTACACTGCAGCATATGGATGCGGATGAAGGGCGCGATTACGCATCGTACCGCGCCGCCAGCTATGTGACCCGTTTTGTGAACAACTCCTGGGACTACCTGGAGCCGGAAACCTTTCCGGCGGCGGGCAACATCACTACCACGGCTACACTGAGAAATGCCACGATGCACGTGCGCCGCTTCCGCGACGGTATCCGCAACAATGAATATTTTACGAAAGCCTCTATCCTGTACGGGCCGTATGCGCCTGCTGTTTTTATTTACTTCAACGCCTGGCGCCTGAACGAAAATTTCGCGCAGCTGGAATGGTCCGTTTCTCGTGAGCTGAACAATGCATATTTCGAGATAGAGCGCCGCCTGGATACGGATACCGGTTTCATGAAAGTAGGCCAGTTGGGCTCGATGGCGCCGAACGGCAACATCAATACCCGGCTGGATTACCGTTACGTAGATCCCAACAACTACGACGGATGGAGCTATTACCGCATTAAAGCAGTGGCGCGCAGCAACGGGCGCGTCAGCTATTCGGAGATCAAGGCCGTGCCGCCGTTCCTGCGCATAGAAGTGTTCCCGAACCCCAACCGCGGCCAGTTTACGGTACGCGTCCGCGGGGAGCAGACCGCCATCACCATGCACCTCGTGAACAGCCTGGGCCAGCTCATCGAGCAGTTCACCATCGAAGGAACGCGCGACCTCCGCGTTGAGGCGCTGGCAAAGGGCACCTACCTCCTCGTATTCTACGAAAAGGGCACCAACCGCCTGATGCGCACGCATAAAGTGGTGGTGATAGACAGGTAGGCAATTTCTCTTTGATTTTTCCCGGATTTAAGGCAACTTTGCAGAGGCATCCCAGCCGAATGCACATCCAAAAAAACGGGGCTTGAAGAAAATAATCATTACGATAGACGGATATTCCTCCTGCGGGAAGAGCACACTGGCCAAACAACTGGCTAAGCGGCTGAACTACCTGTATATAGACAGCGGGGCAATGTACCGCGCTATCACCCTTTATTTTATTCAGCAGACCGTTAACTGGAACGATGCGGAAGCCGTGAAACAGGCCCTGCAAAACATCCACCTCGAATTCATCCACAACCAGATCTCCGGCCAGAGCGACATGTATCTCAACGACGAGAACGTGGAGCCCCTGATCCGTGAAATGCTGGTGGCCGAAAAGGTGAGCGAAGTGGCCGCCATCCGCGAAGTGCGGGAGTTTGCCGTGGCGCAGCAGCAGAAGATGGGGAAGGACAGGGGGATCGTAATGGACGGGCGCGACATAGGCACCGTCGTGTTCCCGCATGCCGAGCTGAAGATATTTATGACGGCGGACCCCGCCATCCGCGTGGAACGCAGGTTCAAAGAGCTATATGAGAAGAACCGGAACATCACCCTGCATGAAGTGAAGGAAAACCTCGAACTGAGGGACTATATAGACTCCAACCGCGAAGTGAGCCCGCTGCGCAAGGCGGACGACGCCATTATCCTGGACAACAGCCAGCTGTCCATGCCGGAACAGCTGGACCTGGTGCTGCAGTGGGTGGAAGATGCGATAATGGCACATTCTTCTTGAATTTTTTTTGTATATCAAAAAACGTTATTATCTTTGGTTGACTAAGGGGGCCTGTCTCCCTTCTATGTTAGCTTTTCTAGTAATAATAACCTCATCCTCAGAAATTCCTGCTATTTAATGGTCTTTGCCCTGCATTCCATGCTATTATGATGGATGGAAAGTGGATACATGCCGCTGATACTATTGGACCAGAACGAACCTTGCCTGGAAAAGAACCTGAACTTTGTTGCCGTCAAAGATCGCCATTTTTGACAAGAGCTGCCGGATAGCGCATTGCGGACCCGGTAACTTTCACGACGCAACAAGTCGGTTCCAGTGTTGTCCAAAGGCTTTTTGAAGCCATATCCGGATTGTTCCAGCAACAAAAAGACCATGCTATTAACCGCTTAAACGAACTGTGATATAAATCAGACATCTCCTGGGCGCTGGTGCTCAGGTTGTTGTAAAAGTAATGTGGAATATGGGCCAAAGCGCCCTGTTTCATATTTTCAGTAGGTGTATTCGGTTAATAGGAAAGGGGCGAATTCTTTCGCCCCTTCGCTTTTTTAAACCGGTATAAATCATGTCGCAATTAAATTTTACCTTGTGAGGGCTGTTGCACCTGATACCATGTCTAAAAGAGGGCTTTTTTTCCTGATATGCCTGATATTCCTTTTCCGCGGAAGCTCATCCGCGCAGGATTCCATATTGGTATACCGCAGCCTCGATTCAGTGAAGAAAATGGCGGACGATACCCTCAAGGTGAACATGTTCATGGCCAAATCCAAAAGCTATTACCGCTATTTCGACCAGAAGAACCAGGAAAACCCTTTCCTCCAGGAAGCCATCGCCCTCTCTTCCCGTATAAAATACAATAAAGGTCTTGCGGACGCCTATAACGAAATGGGCACTTCCAAACGCAATAAAAGCCAGTACATCCTCGCCACCGAATACCACGAAAAAGCGCTGGAAGCCGCGGAGGCCAGCCGGATAGACCGCCTTATCGCCGTGTCGCTCAACAACATAGGCGTGGACTACCGGCGGAGAGACATGCTCGAAAAGGCCTTCGACTTCCATTTCCGCGCCCTCAGGCTGGCAGAAAAGATCAACGACGTCCGCAACATCACCATCGCCACCAATTCCATCGGCAATATCAAGCTCAGCGACGGCAAGTACGAGGACGCCGTCCGCGAATTCACCCGCAGCCTGCGCCTGGAACAGGAAATAGACAACGACCTGGGTGTGGCCATCAACCTGGGCAACCTCGGGTATGCCTATGAATACCTCGGCAAGCTGGACCTCGCCATCGATTATTATGAACGTTCCCTCGCCGTGAACCAGCGGCTGGGGAATTCCACCGGGATGTCCATCTGCTACACATGCCTGGGCACGGCCTACCAGAAAAAAAAGAACTATCCCCTGGCCATGGAATACCTGCAAAAAGCGCTGGAAGTGAACGACCGGGTGGATGATAAGGTACATGTGGCCGAGAGTTACCTCAGCATCGGCCGCCTGCTGAACGAAGAAGGCAAACATGCCGATGCGCGCAACTATATCAGGCAGGCGCTGGACCTGGGGCATAAATGGAACTTCAAAAGCGTGCTGATGGACGGCTACAAGGCCATGGCGGACAACTACAAAAGGGAAGGGGATTACGAGCAGTCGCTGGACAATACCAATTTGTCCCTCCAGTATAAGGACAGCATCCTCGAAGAACGCTCCAGCGTAGAGTTCGCCCAGATGAAGGCCATGCATGAAGTGTACCAGAAAGACAACCAGATCAAGGAATTACAGCAGGCGCAGGACCTCAACCAGCTGCGCATCCGCCGCAACCTTGCGCTGGCCATTGCACTGGCTGGTTTCCTCTTCATGCTGATCGTGGGCGGCTTCTTCTACATCCGCCACCGGAACCTGCAGGCCAACCGCCAAACACTGCAGCTGGAGCTGCGTTCCCTGCGTTCGCAGATGAACCCGCACTTCATCTTCAATTCCCTCAGTTCCATTCACCGCTACATCTGGAGCAACAACCAGGAAGAGGCCAGCGACTACCTGACCAAGTTCTCCAAGCTCATGCGCATGATCCTGGACAACAGCCAGCACACTTTCATCCCGCTCAATAAAGAACTGGATTCCCTCCGCCTTTACCTGGACCTGGAGGCGCTGCGCTGCAACAATATGTTCGACTACCATATCACCGTAGGGGAGAATATCAATGAAGAAGAAGTGCTCATTCCGCCGATGATCATCCAGCCGTACGTGGAGAATGCCATCTGGCACGGGCTGGTGCACCGGAGAGAAAAGGGCCGGCTCGAAATAGCCGTATCGCTGCGGGGCAAGGTGCTGGAAGTAGTGGTAACAGACAATGGTATCGGCCGCAAGATGGCGATGGAAATAAAGGAGAAGAAAGACCGCATGCATAATTCCATGGGCATGAAAGTGACCGAAGGGCGTATAGCCCTGATCCGCAAGATCAATAATACCAAAGATGCGAACGTGGAGATCCTGGACCTGCAGGATCAGGGGGGGCAGGCCACCGGCACACAGGTGAAGATCGTGCTGCCGGCTGAATTCCTATTTTAAGATCAATTTGCAGAGAAAATATAATATCATCACACATGAGCGAGATCAAAGCTATTATCGTTGACGATGAGCAGCACTGTATTGATGCATTGCAGACGATGCTGCAGAAGAAATGCCCGGAAGTGACCGTTTTGGCCGGGGTGAACAGCGTGAGGGAAGCCAAGCAACTGATAGATGAGCTGCAGCCGGACCTGGTGTTCCTGGATGTGGAAATGCCCCATCAGAACGGCTTCGAATTACTGAAACTGTACGACAAGGTGTCGTTTGACGTGATATTCACCACTGCATACGAGCAGTATGCGCTTAAGGCCATCAAGTTCAATGCGCTGGATTACCTGCTTAAGCCGTTCAGCGTGCAGGAGCTGCAGGAGGCGCTGCGCAAATACCATGAAAGGCGACTGCAAAAGCAGGATACTTCCATCGCCCCGCTGGAAGTGTTTTTGCAGAACATGAAAACTTTGCAGCAGACGAACAAAAAGATCGCGCTGCCGACCATCAACGGCCTGGTGTTCATGCCTGTGCAGAACATCGTGCGCTGCGAAAGCACGGGGAATTACACCAAGATATTTTTTACGGATAAGAAGCAGCTGCTGGTGTCCAAGCCTTTGAAGGAATTCGAGGAGCTGCTCACGGACGTGGACTTTTTCCGCGTGCATAATTCCCATCTGATCAATCTCCAGCAAATGGATTCTTATTTGCAGGGCGAGGGCGGCTTCGCGCTGATGAGCGACGGCACGCAGGTGGAAGTGTCACGCCGGCGTAAGGCGGAATTCCTGAAAAAGGCGATGCACTTCTGAAT
>CBFHAF010000081.1:0-10794 GCA_965653435.1 uncultured Chitinophaga sp. | reverse complement strand
TTTAACTTATATACGTATAAAAAATACTTAAAAGTTAGTATTGCCTGATATAGTTCAGCCATTTAATTTTACGCATTAAATAATTCCTATAACTATGCACCGGACTCTACTGTTTGTCTCAGCAGCGCTATGCCTGAACCTTGGCCTGCATGCACAGACCGTCATCGACACCTCAGCAAAGCGCCCGCCGGCCACGGAAGAAATGGCTATGGCAGAAGAAAAGCCTTCAAAGCGCAACGGGCCTTACTACAAAAACATCATCAAGACCAACCTTTCCACCATTGCCCTGGCCAACTACGGGCTTACCTACGAGCGTATGCTCACCCGCAAGATCTCCGCTTCCGCCGGTTACCGGTTCATGCCTTCCACGAACATCACAAAGAACCCGCTGGGCGAAACCGTGATGGATATTGTGGCGGAAGAAGGGGATGATATCAGCCAGCAGCTGGACAAATTGAAGATGAGCGGCAATGCCGTGACGCTGGAATTCCGGGTGTACACCGGCCGCCGGCCGGGAGCAAAGGGCTTTTACGCGGGCGTTTACGGCCGCTACTCCGCCTTTAAGTACGACTACCCCTATGATTTTGAGAAACCGACCGGCGGCAATACCCTGGTGCCGCTGAAAGGAAATTCCAAAGGCATCGGTGGCGGCGTCATCCTCGGCGGGCAGTTTATGATCGCCAAACGTGTGGTGGTAGACCTGTTCATCATCGGCGGCCACTATGGCAGGATGACCGGCAAAGCAGAAGGCCTTACCGACCTCAGCGACCTGGACGAAGCGGACCGTGCCGCACTGAAAGAGGACATCGAGGGCCTGGTGGACCTTGGCGGCAATAACGGCATCAAAGCCGAGGTTCGCGACGATGGCGTCCGTGCGGACATCAGGCTGCCGTTCCCGGGCGTTCGCGGCCTGGGGCTCACCGTGGGCTTTGCTTTCTAACCGGCCTTTTATTCATCCCCATACTGCAACAATGGCCGCTCCAGCTAAGCTGGGGCGGCTTTTTTATGCCGGGGCATTGAGCTATGAACGCTTTTACCCCGGGTTTGCCCCGGGTTTATGATACTGTTGACCCATGAAAGCGGTGCGGTGCGGATAGGGAACCAGCCGGTATAAATGGGCGGGGAACGACCCAAAACGGCCAAAATATACCTAAACGCTACCTTTGGGTTGGCCATCGTTCCCCCTGGCAGTAATTTGCCGCTGTCAACATTATTCATTCATCAAAAAAGATCATTATGGCAAAACAGGAAGGCCTGGTGAAATTAACAGGCACTATCGGCAACATTACTTTTTACAAAATGAACGGCGAATATTATGCGCGCGCCAAAAGCACGCTAAGCGGCAAACGCGTTAAAAAAGACGTTGCTTTCGGGCTTACCCGGGTATATGCCCGCAGGCTGGGACTGGCATCCGCGGCGGCAAAAAAATGTTACCGCGCGCTTCCCGAACGTAACGTGCAGGTATACCGCAAAATGGTGAGCGAAGCTTTGCGGCTGCTGAAAACGGGCTGCCCGGAAGAACAGCTGGAAAGCAGCCTGCGCGCAATATTCCGGCCACCGGCGGTTCAGCGCCTTTCACCGGAACCGGATAAGAGGAAAATGATACCCCTGCGGCCCCGCCTGGCCGTAAGTACGCTGGGCCGGCTTCAAAAACAAAAGCCGGGCAGGGAGGAACCCATATCCGGCTTGAAGTTATTTATACAGGAGAGCCCTGTCAGGATCGAATGAATTTATACCAGCGACCCTGCTTTGTTATACGCTTTCAGGTATGCGCTGATCCTGCTTTGCAGCGCCGCTGTTACGGGCACTACAGGCAGGCGGAACACGTTTTCCACCAATTTGTCGTAATGCAGGAATGCTTTGATGCCGGCGGGGTTGTTCTCGGCGAACATCAGGTCGAAACCTTCCAGCATTTTGTAATGCAGGCGGCGGGCTTCGGTATAGTTCTCTTCCAGCGCTGCCCTCACCATGGAGGAGAAATCTTTCGCGAAATAGTTGGCGGCCACGGATATCACCCCGTCCATGCCGCAGGCCAGCTGCGGGAAAGCCACGGCGTCGTCGCCGCTGATCACCAGGAAACCTTCTGGCTTGCGGCGGATGATCTCCATGCACTGCAGCATATCGCCGGATGCTTCTTTCATCGCGATCACGTTCTCTACTTCGTTCGCGATGCGCAGGGTTGTATCCGCGGTCATATTGCGGCCCGTGCGGCCCGGAACGTTGTAAAGGATGATGGGTTTGGGTGAAGCGGCGGCAACGGCCTTATAGTGCTGGTAAATACCTTCCTGCGTGGGTTTGCTGTAATAAGGCGCAACGCTGAGCACAGCGGCAGCCTCGTCCAGCGGGCAGGTTTCCAGGCGTTTTACCACATCGTTCGTGTTATAGTCGCCAACTCCTACTACTACAGGCACCCGCTTGCTTACCTTTTCAAATGTGAAGTTGATAAGATCCAGCTTTTCTTCTGCTGAAAGCGTAGGTGTTTCCCCGGTGGTGCCTAATGTAACAACATAATCGACCCCTCCTGCGATCACATGGTCTATTACCCTTTCAAGGGCGGACCAGTCGATCGTTTCCTGTGTAGTAAAGGGCGTTACCAGCGCAACGCCGGTACCCCTCAATTGTTCCTGTAACATATCAAACTTTATCAAAAGCCTTTTTTGCGGCCTGGAAATAATGCAAATATTGAATTTTGATCCGGTTCACGCAACAAAGAAGGCTGTTATTTTATTCAGCGCTCTTCAAAAAAGCCCATATTGGAGAATTTCTCAATCCGTTGCTCAATGCGCGTATCCGCGTCTATCGTTTTCAGTTCCGCCAGTGTGGCCTTGAGCTTTTCCTTCAGGATAACCGCCATTTCCTCATGGTTGGAATGTGCGCCGCCTGTGGGTTCTTTGATCACCCCGTCTACCAAACCGAACTGGCTCATGTAGCCGGAAGTGAGCTTCAGCTCTTCCGCCGCCTTTTCCTTGAAATTCCAGCTTCTCCAGAGGATGGTAGAGCAGTTTTCCGGGGAAATAACGGTGTACCAGCTGTTCTCCAGCATAAATATCCTGTCGCCGATACCGATGCCGAGCGCCCCGCCGGATGCGCCTTCGCCGATGATCACGCAGATCACGGGCACGCGGAGCTTCACCATTTCAAAAAGATTGCGGGCAATGGCCTCGCCCTGGCCGCGCTCTTCCGCTTCAAGACCGGGATAGGCGCCGGGAGTATCGATGAGGGTAATGACCGGTTTATTGAACCTTTCGGCCAGCTTCATTAGGCGAAGGGCCTTGCGGTAACCTTCCGGGTTGGCCATGCCGAAATTGCGTATCTGGCGCATTTTGGTATTGATGCCTTTCTGCTGCCCGATGAACATCACGGTTTCGCCATCCAGGTCGGCAAACCCGCCTACCATCGCTTTGTCGTCCTTCACGTTACGGTCGCCGTGCAGTTCCACGAAATTGGTGGTCATGCGCTCGATGTACTCCAGTGTATACGGACGGTCCGGATGGCGGCTCAGCTGCACTTTCTGCCAGCTGGTGAGATTGTTATAGATCTGTTGTTGAGTGTCAATGATTTTTTGTTCGTATTCCTTTACCGTAGCGGAAACATCCACACCTGATTTTTCTCCGTTCTCTCTCAGTTTTCCCAGTTGTTCGTACAGATCAGCAATTGGTTTTTCAAAATCCAGAAATTGCATTATACAGTTTTAAAGGTTAAAGTATCGCACCGGGTAATGGCCGATATTTATTTTGCCCGGTGAAATATATCTGTTCCATAAAGATAGTAAAACCCTGTATTTGGAACCCGGAGGCTGCTTCGTACAGGGATCGCATTCAATAATGGTCCCGGTTCAGCCCGGGACAGGAGTGCAAATGTAGGATATTTTTAAGGATATCAAAAGGTGGATAGTGATATTTGCGTATATGTAAATATGCTGATTACTTGTACTGAAAATAAAAAAATACAAATACACTCATCCATAAACCAAAAACAATGTAGAATGGCAGTATATATTTCTTTCTGATCGGATAGGCATTCCGGTGCCTGAGCATTTTAGCTTTGGTCACGTTCGCTTCCAATAAGCCAAATATTACCAGGCCAAGAATTCCGAAAGTAAGCGCGACCATTGAATTACTCAGTTCAAACTTATTCAGCATCTGCCACGTAAGACTTATCATTAACGACAGGCCCAGGCTGATAACCTGGTTTGCTTTATATATGTATGCCCGCCCCAACTTGTAAACGCGAGCCTTATAATGCATGAATATCAAACAGTATTGCAGTTTTTCCAAATACGAAAACATATGCTGCTATCAGTTTATTTCATCCAGATCGCCACCTGTTCCGCCCAATAAGCATACACTTTCGCTGAAGGATGCAGCTGGTCGTCTACCACGCTTTCCGGCCTGCCGCCCGTTTCGCGGTATACCGGCGTGATATCTATGTAATTGAAGCCGCTCTCCGCACTTATTTCGCTGTTGATGCGGTTGTACTCGTCGATCGCGGCGGCAATGGCTGCCGCATTGCGGTCTTTCGCAAAGGGCGTAACACCCCAGTCCGGAATGCTGATCACGGTTATGTTCTCCGCCGCCGTAAGCTCCAGCGCTTTTTTTGCCAGCCATTCGAAAGTAGCGGTGTAGCCTGTTTCGCTCATCCCCCGGTATTGGTTGTTCACGCCGATCAGCAGCGTCACGTAATCGTAGGAAGGCAGCAGGCGTGTGTTATGCAGCAGATGGGCGATCAGCTCGTCTGTCGTCCACCCCGTTTTAGCAATGATCTCCGGCGCGTTGAACTGCCTGCCGTCGGCCCTCAGCAATTGCAGGGCCTGGTAAGGATAGCTGTCATGCAAGGGCACCCCTTCGCCGATGGTGTAGGAGTCGCCGAGTGCCAGCCAGGTTTTAGGTGAATTAGCCATATCAGAAAGTTTGTAATACTTCGTAAAAACGGTACACGTCCGAATAGGAACAATACAGCGGTGCGGGCGCCAGGCGTATCACGCCGGGCTCGCGGTAATCGCAGATGATCCCGTTTTCCATCATGCGCGTTTGAATGGCCTTGCCATTTTCCGGGAAAAAGAGCGACAGCTGCGCGCCCCGCTGCTCCGGGTCTTTCGGCGTGATCACTTCGAAGGGCAATTGTGTTTGCCCCAGCAAAAATTCCAGGTAAGCGGTGAGCTGCACGCTTTTTTCTCTCAGCCGATCAATGCCCGCTTCGCGGAACAATTCCAGGGATGCTTTGAGCGCCGCCATGTTAAGCACCTGCGCGGTGCTGATCTGCCACCCGGCGGCGCCGTTGCGGGGAATGAAACCTTTTTCCATTTTGAAACGGGTCTTTTCATCATTGCCCCACCAGCCGCCAAGCCGCGGAAAGCCAGGGTCGTTCCCGAAGCGCTCATGCACAAAAAGGCCGCCAGCCGCTCCGGGGCCGGCATTCAGGTATTTATAGGAGCACCAGACGGCGAAATCCACATCCCAGTCGTGCAGCTGCAGGGGAATGTTGCCGGCAACATGCGCAAGGTCCCAGCCTGCGTAAGCGCCTGCCTTGCGGGCGGCCGCTGTAATGGCAGGCATATCGTAGAACTGGCCGGTGTAATAATTAATGCCGCCCATCAGTACCACGGCCAGGGAATCGCGGTGGTTATGAATGGCGGATAAAATATCTTCAGTCTGCAGCAGCTTCTCTCCTTCCCGGGGATGCACCTCAACGATCGCATCGGCGGGATCGAAGCCGTGCAGGCGCACCAGCGTTTCCAGCGCGTACTGGTCGGAAGGGAAAGCGCCCGCTTCCATCAGGATGCGGTAGCGTTGCTTATTTGGCCGGTAAAAGCTTTGCATGGCCAGATGCAGGTTTACCGTGAGTGTATTCATCACCGTTACCTCATCTTCGCTGCAGCCCATCATGCCCGCCAGGGTTTCGCTGAAGTTATACTGGTAATACAGCCAGGGGTTCCGCGCGCGGAAATATCCTTCCACGGCCATGTTCTGCCAGTCTTCCAGTTCCTGCTGAATTGCCCCGGCCACGGAGCGCGCCTGCAAGCCGAGTGAATTGCCGCAAAAATAAATGCTGTCCTTCCCGTTGTGCTGCGGAAAGTGGAAGCGGGATTTAAACCCGTTCAATACATCAGCAACATCCCTCCCACGGGCGAAGGATGCTGTAGTCTCAAAAGCAGTGTTCATACGGCAATATACTATTCCGGCAGCTCTGTGCAAAAAAGAAGAAGGGTCGTGATAATTTGCACGTAAATAAAAAGCCGCACAGACCTCCCGGTCCGCACGGCTTTTCTTTTTTCCAGGTTTTATAGTAGGTTGCTAAAGAAATGATCAGTCCTTCAGGCCCAGGTAAGCTTTCACAGCCTTGTAATCGTTCCAGTTGATGGCCTGGCGCGCGGTGGTGCCGCCTGGTATCAGGATGTAACGGAACTGGAATACCCTGGCGCCGGCTGTATTGTTGCGGGAGCTGAGGTCGAAGTTGGAGATCATGAATATCTCCCCTTCATAGAAGGTGGTGGTGCAGCTCAGGCCTCCGCCGATATAAATATCGAACAGCGGCAGCGGGTCCACTTCCGGTGCGGCGGCTGTGCCCCAGTTGAAATATACTTTTATCTCTCCGGAGTTAACGATCTCTTTGGTGAGCTTCGGCGCTGCGATGGTTGCAGTGAATGCCAGCGTATCGCCGGTATCGGGATCTTTTTCGGGAAGGAAAGCAACATCCATCCATGCGGAGTAGATCACGTTCGCAGTACCGGCAGGACCGTTCGGGCCGGCAGGGCCAGCGGGACCGGCAGGGCCTGCGGGACCAGCGGGGCCGGCGGGACCGGTATCGCCGTCTTTGGAGCAGGAAACTGCGATAACAGAAACAAACAGCATAAGGACGTATAATATCCGGGGCGTCATCCTTTTCATAATAAGTTGATTTTAGTTATTAATAATTGGTATTTCGCGTAAACAGTTGTGCTGTCAATATTCCCAGGTGATCCAGGCCTTCGCGTCACGCGCGCTCACCATGTCGTAGGTGGTGGGGCCGGTTTGCACCAGGTAATAACCCATCGGGTCAATGAACTGCGAGGCCGTGTTGATATACGGGTCTTCCGCTGCCGGCGGAACATCGCCCAATGTGCCGTAATAAGTAAACACCACCCGGCCGTTAGCGGTGAACACCGGCGGCCTGAATGCCGCCCCGAAAATAATGGAGGGTGTTCCGCCATCGTTATGCACCCAGCCCGCGAGGTCATAGGTTACGCCGGCATCCTCCCCAAAGCGGGGCCAGAAAACAATGAACATAAAGTCCGGAATGTTGTGCAGCCCGAATGCATCGTCCACCCCGTTCACATGGAAACCGTTGAGCGTAGCCCAATAGCTGTCCTGCTGCGCTGCAAAGTTCCACCAGCGTGAGGGCGCCTGCAGGTCTACCACCACGGGCGCTATGGCGCCGGTGATCGTGGAGGGCGTGGTGCCGTTCACGTTCATGGTAAAGGCTGAAGCACCCGGGTTCCAGCTGAAGTTCGAAAAGGAACTGATGGTGTTCGGCCCGTTCACCAGCGGGTTGGTGAGCTGTATCCCCGTGCTGTTCACGATATAGCCGGTGGTATGCTGATGTACCGCGCCTGCGCCGTCTCTCCAGATAAAGCTCACTGTTCTTTCCGTATTGTTCACCTGTATTTCGTATTGCGTGCCGCCATAATGAAGGCGTTTAAAATAATTGAGGATGCGGGCGCTGAGGTCTTCGAACAGCAGCACATTTTTCCACTGCCCGTTCTGCCAGGTCTGCAGGTCCTGCTGGGTGGCCCTTTTCAGCACCATTTTACTGCCTTTGAAACGGCCGGTGAGTTTGATGCTGTCCGCCGCCAGGGAGTCCAGCGAGAATTCGAAATCAGAGCTCAGCCCCTCGCCCGGCTCGCCGCCGTTCACAGCGCCGTCCGGGTCTGCAAGGATATGCAGGTAAGAATAGGTGTCGAAGAGCAGCGAAGGCTGCTGCAGCATTTTGAGGCGGTAGCTGCTTTCCTTGCGTTCTGAAGCGGTGAGCGTGTCTATATCTCCGTACGTCAGCACGCGGTTGGCGTTGTTGAAGCTGAAGTGGAAATTATAGATGCTGCCGGTAGCCGTTACCAGCCGGGCGTTCCAGCCGAACTGCGCGCCTTCCAGGGCAGACTGGTAGTCGCTGAGGGTTTTGTTGATCCGCTCGTCCGTAGTGCCGGGAAACACGGAATCATTATTGTCCTTACGGCAGGAAGAGAACGCCAGTAACGCCAGTAAGAGATATGATATAATTCGTTTCATCTGTTGAAGGTTGTCCGTAAGGGAATAATTACCGTATCAGCCCGTCGATGGCCGTTCTTGTGCGTGCCTGCAGGCTATAGAACTTGATCTTCCAGGCTTCCGCAAAATATTTCACTACGATAGCCTCTTTCTGCCGCAGCCGCGCTTTGGCCTGCTCAGGCGTGGTGCCTCCGGGGCCGGGCTGCGTGATGCTGTTCACAAGGTCGTCGAAGCCCTGCTTGCCCTCCACGAGCATCATGGCGATCATCTCCACGAAATCCTCATCCGGCGCGCTCATGGCATAGGCGGTCACAAAACCGTCAGCCCGTGCGGCCGCATCGGATACATTGTTCCAGTTGGAGGTATACATGCCTACCGATATGCGCTTGAATTCATCGGGGTACATGATGTTCTGGTGCAGGATGTGCCCGAACTCATGCTCGATGGTATGGAACATCTGCTTTACGCCGAAGGAATCGGAAGGCACGTAACCCGGCATCGATTTGTTCCGGAAATCGTTCAGCACATACAGCGCTATTTTCCGCCCGCCTTCCGCGGTGCCGAGGGTAATGGTACCGTCTGTATTATAACTGGCGCTGCCTACGAGTACGAAGAATTTGGGAACATACCGTTTCAGGAACAGTTCACCCGCTTCGGCTTCATAGGGTTTCAGCCAGGCCCGGCGGATGGTGCTCAGCACGGGAATGATCTTCTCTTCTTTGGGCGGCACCAGCGTATGCGTGTAATCCAGCTCGCCCTGGTCCCATTTGTATTTCACGGCAACGTTCAGCGGCGTGGTAAGACTGTCTTTGATCCAGATGTCTATAGGGCCGGGCACCCAGGTATCCCCGCCCAGGCCGGGGATGTCGTTCACATCGTCCAGCGTTTCGTCTCTCCTGCAGGCGGCCAGTGCGCAGCAGAGAAAGAGGAAGGTCAATATATTGAAATGCTTCATATGCATGTTTGTGCTTTTAAGTTTGATTAACGCGGGTTGCCCTGTATGCCTGAGCTTGCAGCGGCAGACGGTATCTGGAATAACCTGCGCGGATCGTTGCCTGTGAGGGTTAACACCCCGCCGCCGTTTTCCACCACGTGTGTTACGGGAATGCGGTAACGGAGGATATCGAACCAGCGCATGCCTTCCTGTACGTATTCAGCCCGTTTAAAATCAAGGATGGTGCGTATCAGCGCGGTCTGTAAATTATTGGTGCCGTAAAAGTTCTGCATTTTAGGCGCTGTAACGGAATGGGCGCCGGGATTGTAATTGTTGATGCGCGTGGCGGCATAAGTGTTCAGGTCACTGATGGCAGCAGCCGTGTTGTTCAGGTAAGTATAGGCTTCCGCGCGGTTGAACAGTACTTCTTCTGCGGTGAGCAGCGGCACCATCACGTAAGCGGTACCGATGCCGGCGTTTACGGTGGAGCGCACGAAGTATTCATTGACCTTCGGGATCAGGATATTCTCTGAGCCGCCCGCGGTATAACTCTGGTATCTGAATGCCCATTCGCCGCCTGTTACGTTGGGGCCTATTATTTCATTACGTTTGGCCGGGTTCAGGCCATAACGGAATGTATAATAATAACGGCCGTACACGGAAGGCGTTTCCACCAGCAGCAGGTTTGCCGGTTCCGTGGCCTTTGCATATACGCCGAACAGCTCCAGGTAGGTCATTGTTTTGTATGTGGTATTCCAGGGGCGCAGCACCGGGGTGATGTTGTTGTCCGGGAACACGAGCGTGGCATAGGTTACCACCTTCGTCCAGTCCTGCTTGAAGAGATAAAAACGCGCGGCGAACGCGTAGGCGGCCGCAGTGGTGAAGTGATAGGCAGGAACCGAGTAGCGGTTGTTATCCAGCATCGGGATGCCCGTCAGCAGGTCCTTTTCGATCATCTCATACACATGCGCTACGGTTTTCCTTTCATATTGTTTGATCACCACGTCCTCCGGCTCGGTTACATACGGTATGCCGGGGCTGGTTGCCGCCGTGGCCGGATCATAGGTTTCGGAGAAAAAAGTGACCAGCATAAAATGCGCGTAGGCCCTTGCAATGAGCGCTTCCCCTTTCTGCGAACGGTAATTCTCCGGATCCGGCGCTTTGTCGCACACCTGGATGGCCAGGTTGGCCGCGGCGATAGCCGTATAACATGCATTCCAGTAATACTCCGGGGAATCTTCCTGGTCGTCCCTCACATCACGGAACTGGAAAGGATCGGTGTTGATGTTCTCGATGGTCCCCCCGCGTTTGTCTGCCACATTATCGGACTGGCCTTCGGTGAAAGCCATGTAGTTCGCTTGCGGATAGGCAGTGCCCAGCAGGCGCGATACCTGTTCCGGGGTGTTCAGTTCCGCCCGCATATCCGGCGGCTGCTCCAGGTATTTTTTACAGCCCGCAGCGCCAACCGCGAGGCAAATGCTAGTGTATATCAGCAGTCTTTTCATGTCAGTTCAATTAAATGCCCACTCTCAGGGTGAGAGTAAATTGTTTCTGCACCGGCAGCGCCACACCGCCCGTATTGAAGAATTCAGGGTCCTGCCCTCTCAGCTTTTCGTCGGA
>CBFHAF010000080.1:0-10813 GCA_965653435.1 uncultured Chitinophaga sp. | reverse complement strand
AACAGAGGTAAATGCCCTTTGCGGAAGTGCGGTAGGGAGAGCGCCGCAGGGCAGGGCGGGTAAACAGCTGCCGGATATCGATGATGCCGCCGTTGATGTCTCCGCCGATGTAATTCGGGTTATAACTTTCCAGTTCTTCCGTGTTAAAAGTATGCCTTGCGACGATGGTATCCCTGAAACCGGGGGCAAACCTCTCCACCTGCCCTTCGATGGCGGCCGTCATGTCTTTACGGGAACCGTTGGGCACATGGCAATAGGCCCAGGCGGTGTGTTTGCCTTCCGGCGCGCGCGACGGGTCTATGAGGCTTTGCTGGGCCAGCAGCACAAAAGGTTTGTCGGGGTGATGGCCTAAGGCTGTTTGTTTTTCAGACC
This sequence comes from uncultured Chitinophaga sp., assembly GCA_965653435.1. Taxonomy (GTDB): domain Bacteria; phylum Bacteroidota; class Bacteroidia; order Chitinophagales; family Chitinophagaceae; genus Chitinophaga. The sequence continues at coordinate 10,441 of CBFHAF010000080.1, read as the reverse complement.
GTGCGATTTCGCCTGCGGTGTTGCCGATGTGCACCGTTCCCGCTTCCCTGCATGCAGCGGCGGTGAAGGGGATGGGCTCAGACAATGCCCAGTCTGCCTTGAACACGCCCATGCCGTAACGGTATTTTTCCAGCTGCCATTTGTAAAAGGAGGAGAAGCGGTGCCCCGCTATCTCCAACAGCTGTTTGGGCGTTACATCCAGCAAAAGGGCGCGGTGCGAGGGCAATTGTTCCAGCCGGCTGATATAGGTGCCGGTTGCAATACTGCCGCCGATGGAAGTGAAATAACCGGCCAGCGCGTTGGCGATCTGCTGTGAACCGCCCTGCGGCACGGGCCAGCCCCGGAGATGGCCGGTAATGGAAAGCACCAGCGCAATGGCGGAAGTGGCTATATTTTCCAGCGGCTGTATTGCATGCGCGCCCATGCCTGCCAGCAGGCCGCAGGCATAAGGATCTTTAAAGCGGCGTATCAGGCCCATTAAAGGCTGTAATGCTTTCAGCCCGAATTGCGCCATTTTAAGGGGATGGGCTGGTATCTGCAAAGGGCCCAGCGCGTCGTTGACGATAAACGGCCAGCTGCGCATGAGCGGTTCCATCAGCCGCCGGTAAACCTCAGCATCTTTTCCCAGGGAATCCAGCGTTTGCACCATGTTCGTGCTGAGCAACGCCGCATGCCCGCCGTCGAACGGATGCGCGGCGGCGATGGCAGGGTAAATGAATTTGAGGCCATGGTCCGCCAGCGGCAGGGTTTGAAAAAAAGGAGAACCTGCAGCTAAGGGATGGATGGCGGAACAAATGTCGTGCAGGAAACCCGGAAGGGTCAGCTCTGCGCTGCGAAGCCCGCCGCCGATGGTGGGCTTGCCTTCTATCAATAATACTTTCAGCCCCTGCTGCTGCAGGGTGATGGCCCCTGCAAGCCCATTGGGCCCCGATCCTACCACGACCACGTCATATTCCGGGTTTTGCATTTCATAAATATACGTTATCCGTCCCGATTACTTTTTGCGGGGCGCAGGGACTTAATAAAGCGCGGTACCCAACGCTCATCATTGCGGAAGAGTTCGTCAGGACAAGCTTCCCCTATCCAAAAGCAGGTAATCATTAAAATTTATTCCACCGCATGCAAATACACAGAAATATTCCTATTTTTCGGTAACGTACCCGAAAAACGGGTACCGCCATCATCAGGCTGCTCCTTTTACCAGAAAAAACATGAGTATTCCATGAAAAGATCAACGCCTGTCCCATTCCTGCTCCTATGCCTTCTTGCAGGAAGCGCCTGCCGGCCCGGCAAAAAAACGAATTTTGTTCAGCAGCCGGAAAGTGCACTGGTACTGGAATCCACCACGCTGGGCGTAAGCACCGTCATACAGGACCTGAACGTACCCTGGGAGATCTGCTGGGGGCCTGACGGCCGCATCTGGTTCACCGAGCAGAGCGGCACCATCAGCGCGGTAAAACCTGAAACAGGAGAGCGGAAGATCATGCTCACCATCCCCGAAGTATACCGCCACCGCTCGCTCGGCCTGCTGGGCATGGCGCTCCACCCCACTGAACCGTATGTGTTCGTGGATTACACGCATCTCAAAAAAGATTCCACCATCGTATCGAAGCTGGTACGTTATACCCGCACGGCGGACACTTTAAAAGATCCTCTCTTGCTGCTCGAATATCCCGGCAATACCGGCCACAACGGCTCACGCGTGATCATTTCGCCGGACGGCAAAGTAATGCTCGCCACCGGCGACGCCGCCCGTTTTCCCAATGCGCCGGACACCGCATCGCTGAACGGGAAAGTGCTGCGCATGAATACCGACGGTTCCATTCCCGCCGATAATCCTTATCCGGGCAATTACATGTGGAGCCGCGGCCACCGCAATATCCAGGGCCTCGCTTTTACTTCCGGCGGCAGCTTCTTCGCATCAGAGCACGGCGACGCAACGGACGATGAGCTGAACCTCGTACAAAAAACCGGATATTACGCCTGGCCGCATATTGAAGGATATGCGGACCGCGCCAAAGAAAAAGCCTATGCGGACACATTCGCCTTCACTCCGCCCGCATTTGCCTGGACGCCTACCATAGCGCCCGCCGGCATCGATCATTATATGTCGGACCAGATCCCGGAATGGAAGAACAGCATCCTGATGGGCACCCTCAAAAATGCCAGCCTCCGCGTGATCAGGCTGAACGAAACACAGGATTCCGTGCTGGGTGAAAACGTTTACCTCACCGGCATCTTCGGCCGCATCCGCGATCTCTGCGTATCGCCAGAGGGTGATGTTTATATCGCCACCAGCAACCGCGACTGGAATCCCGGGAAAGGTTTTCCTAAAACGCACGACGACCGAATCATACGCCTCTCTCCCATTTCATCGGCCGGCAACCTGACCATACTGCCCAGATCAACCAATCTCAACACTACCGCGCTTGCCAAGGGAGCGCTGCTCTATGCCAATTATTGCGAAGCCTGCCACAAGCCCGACGGCAGGGGCATAAAAGGTTCGTTCCCCGCGCTGGACCGGAGCAAGCTGGTAACCGGCGATGCAGGGGAGCTGTTACAAATGATATTGAAAGGAAGCAAAAAGAACACCGGCGAACAGATGCCCGGGTTTGCTTTTATGCCGGATGAAGACATAGCCGCCATCACCGGGTACATCCGTAATGCATGGCGCAACCAGGCAGACAGCGTGACGGTCGCAGATGTAAAAAGAGAAAGGAAAAATGCTGGATTGTAAGATCATTCGTCTTCCCGCTCCACATCGGTGAGCTGGTATTTGATAGCGTAATGCAGCGGCTGGATGGGTTTATCGTTCGCATTGGCCCATACGTTTGCGAAAGATGCGCCGTAATAGAAGATCAGTGCCACGTAGAATACGAATAATAATAGCAGCACCATGGATGCGGAAGCGCCGTAGATGCTGTTGATGTTGCTGTAAGTGAGCAGCCAGCGCAGGATGAGCTTACCGATGTTAAAAAGTATGCTGGTCACCAGTGCGCCGGTCAGCAATATTTTCCAGCGCGGCCGCCCGTCGGGCAGCAGGAAGAATACCAGCGCGAACCAGAGCGTTACCGTGAAGACAGATATGCCGTAGCGCAGTACGCCATTGTAATAAATGGAAAGGTCCGGCGCGAAGCGCGCTACATATTTACCGATGAAACCCTGCGCGGAATCCGCCAGGATGCCCACTACGAACAGTATGCCCGTGCAGAGTATCAGCGCCACGCCGCGCAGCCGGCTCAGCATGATGTGCCTGAAATTGCCCGCGGCAATGGGCCGCACGCGCCATAGCTGGTTCACGGAGCTGGTCATCACTTTCAGCAGCGTGGTGGCCACGAACAGCAGGAACACAAAACCCGCGATAGCGATCAGCCAGTTCTGCGCTATGCCCCTGAAGGCTTTGAGCGTTTCGACCACTTCGTGCGTCACTTCAGGGCCGATGATCTCGATCATCTGGTCGAACAGCTGGCGTGAAATTACGCGCGGCTCAAACAGCAGGCGCAGCGCCTGGAGAATGATCACCAGGATGGCCGGCAGGGCGAACGTCGTGAAAAACGCCGTGGCTCCAGCCATGCGCAGCGGGTCGTTTGCCTGCAATTCCGTGAAGGCGTCTTTGAAAGACCATAAAAATACCTGCCAGCGCTTGAGATGCTTCCTGTTCCTTACCATATGCTCTTGCCCGGCAAATACCAGGCCCGGCCAAAATTAGCTGAAAAAACCGGAACAACTCCCGCAATATCAACAACATACCTCACACATGCCTTTCCAGCCACTGCGCAATAAAATCAGCATCTTCCCGCCAGGTTGGCTGCCCCAGTACAAAGTGGTTCCTTCCTTCGGACAGCCTGAATTCCGTAACTGACGGGAACTTCGCATACTTCTTAAAATTGGAGCGGTTCAGCGAAGCGGGCATGATATGGTCCGCACTGCCGGCCACGAAAAGCAGCGGCGGGTGCGGCCGCTTGAAATCGATCTTCGCCACGCTGGTGAGGCCGTCACGCAAAGCGCGTTTGGATTCCGGGATAGCTGATTTTTCGTACCCTGCCCGCTGCTCCGCCAGCGGCATGCCGTTGGTGAAAGCGTATTGCCATTGCCGGAAGCTCATCAGGAAAGAACGGGAAGCCGGGGTGAAAAATCCCAGCGGCGCCCAGGTGGCACGCAGGAAAGACCATTTAAAGGACAACACGCCTGCGGGCGGCACTGAATGAATAGCCACGCCTGCCACAGCCAGATCTTTCTGCAAAAGCAACTGCACCAGCAACCCTCCCAGCGAATGCCCGATCAGAATTGGTTTTTCAGGCAGCTGCGTAATGAAATCGGTGAAATAATTCACCAGGTCCGCCAGCCTGATGGATGCAATGGCCGCATCCGGCTGCCTGCTGCGCAGCACAGGTGCGGGAGCGTCTTTATGAGGCCAGGGCGGCGCAACGCAATGGTATCCCCGCCGTTCAAAGAATTCAATCCAGGGATCCCAGCAATGGCTGCTGACGAAAGCCCCGGTCAGGAATACGATCGTGTTCATGTGGCTGCTTTCGCGAGGCCATTCCAAACGGGTGCCATTCGTGCAACCTGCTAAAGCCCAGTCATTTAAAAAGGCCCACTGGTACAGGCTCCAACGATATATCGTTGCCCCGTTTTTTCTGCAACGAAATAAAGTAGTAATTTTGCCTTCAACCGACCAACCATTTCCTGTTCCTTATCATCACCAGCAATCCGGTTGCATTGACATTGAGATGTTTCGCGCAGGCTCCTGCAAGGAGAGAGCAGTTTGCACGGGAAATGGCCTGTTTTATGCCCTGTTAAGTCTAAATCAAACCATATGCGCCGCCGTTGGATGACTACCGTATTTTTCATTTGCCTGGTTTGCCTGTCCTGCACCGCAATCGCGCAAGGGCCCGCGGAATGGCGGAAGGCCCTGGCGCAGGCGCGCAACGACAGCGCCAGGGTACACTTGCTTATTAAGCTGGGTGGCCACTACGTTTACAAACCCGGCGAAGCGCCGCAAGACCTGGACAGCGCGATGTATTTCATTTCATCTGCCGAAGCGCTGAGCGCTAAACTGGGCATGACCGAGCAGCTTGACTTCTGTGGGGGGATAAAAGGAAACGTGTACCTGGAACGAGGAGACATCCCTTCTGCCATTCAAACTGCACAGCTGCTTTCACCACCCATGCAGGGTACAGTGCTCTTCAACACAGCCTTCCACTACCTGTACAGGCCCGGGGAATTCGATTACGACCTGGACAGCGCCGTGTTGTACGCCAGGCAGATCATGGCGGTCGCAAAAAAGCATAACCTGAAAAAATTATACGACGACGCCAGCAACATTATCTCAAAAGCTTATTTCGAAGGCGGCAAACTCGCCAGTTCCCTTTCATATGTGAACCAGCTGGAAGGTGCGCCCAAAGCGGAGGGGCTGCACATGCTCGGTTACATTTATTACGCAAAACCGGGCGCGGTAAAAACAGATATGGACACCGCTTTCCTGTACACACGCCAGGCCGTACAACTGTGCAGGCAGCTGGGCCTGAAAGAACTGCTGGACCGGAATTTATACATACTGGCCAACATCCACTGCAAAGCAAAACAATATACCGAGGCAGGCAACATTGTGCCAGAGTTGAGCGGTGGCCAGAAAGCCGACGTGCTCACCAGGATGGCAGGGTATTATCTCAACAAAAGCCTGCACGACAGCGCGTATCGCGCCGCCAAAGAAGCGCTGGGCATTTACCAGGCTATACAGGGCAACGACGGCATCATTACCTGCAACCGCATCCTGGCTGCGCTGGAAATGAAAAAGGAGAACACGGACAAACAGGTGCGGGGCCTGGCCGGCATGGCGCGTTATCAAAAACTGATGAAGCTGGGTATAGAATACCAAAGCGGCTTCCCCATCTTTGATCCGGGAAGGTTGCAGGTAGCGGACCTGTATTTCACCGAAGCAATAGCCATAGCTGAAAGCACCGCACAGGATTCCAGCCTGCGCAATGCCCGCAGGGAAAAGGGACGCACTGCTCTTTTGATGAACGACGTAACGGGCGGCATGCAGATTTTCGGGGAAGTGATCAACGATCTGCGCCAGCGGAACGACAAACATGAAGAAGCCATCACCTGGATGGCTATCGGCAATACCGTCCGCCGCATGCGGCCCAGCTACCCTTCCATTGCCAACGCCTACCTGCAAAGCGCCATGCTGGAGGCCGGCACAAAAGATAAAAACCTCGAAATAAATGCCACCCTGCAATACGCCCACTTCCTGGTAGAAGACACACAGCCCGGGCAATCCGAAAAAGTGCTGCTGCAACTGCAGGAAAAATATCCCGACGCCGTAAACCCATTCGCACACAAGCTGCACAGCGCCCTCAGCGCCATTTACCGCAGCCGCGGCAACCTCAACATGGCGCTGGACCATTCCCTAAAAAGCATCCGCCTGCTGGAGAAAACCGGCAACCTTACAGACATACACCTACTGTACGAAAAAGCCGGCGACATCTATTCCGACCTCGGCCAGCCGCTCAAAAGCATTGCCTGGTACCGGCGTGCGCTGGATGCTGCCAATCACAACCCTTTCCTGGACTTCGACTACATCGTTACCGGCAAGCTGGTGGAGGAAATGGTGAAGGACAATAAAACAAAAGACGGGCTGGCCATTCTTCTGCAGCTGTACAAACAGTCGCCGCCTAAAACATATTATTCGAAGATCGGCATTCACAACGCCCTGGCCACCTGCTACAATATCCTCGGGCAGTATGACCTTGCCGAAAAATATTACCTGGCCAACACCTATGACCTGGCACACACCCGGGTAACGAATAAAGCCTATACAGACATCCAATACAACATCGGTAAGTTCTACCTGGAAAGAGGGCAGTACCTTCGCGCGGACTACCACCTGAAGAAATCCCTGCATTACACCCCGGAAGTGGCTTCCGTAGCCTCCACCAAAGATGTGCACCTGCTGCTCTTCCGCTCCGATTCCGCCCGTGGCGATTATCTTTCCGCCATCCGGCATTACCAGCAATACAAGTCCTTCAACGACTCTATCTTCAACAGCCTTACCAGCCGCCAGATACAGGAACTGCAAATTCAATACGAAACCGAAAAGAAAGACCAGACACTGATGCTGAAAGAAAAAGACCTGTTGCTCAGGGAGCAGGATATTTTGCTGCTTACCCGCCAGGGAATGCTCCGCGAAACGCGGCTGGAGCAAGCGCTGCTGAAACGCAAGCAGGCAGAGATCGAAGCGGAGCGGAAGGGCCAGGACCTGAAATTAAAGGAGCAGAACATCCAGCTGCTCACCAAACAATCGCAGCTGCAGCAAAGCCGCCTGCAACAGGAAAAAATATTGCGGAAAGTAACCTATGGCGGTGTGAGCCTGCTGCTGGTGATCGTGGGACTGCTGTATTACGGCTATCGTATCAAACGCCGCAGCAACAAAAGACTGGAAGCGAAGCAGAAGGAGATCAACGAGCAGAACGTTTCGCTGCAGCACCTCGTAAGCGAAAAAGAATGGCTGCTGAAAGAGATACATCACCGCGTGAAGAACAATCTCCAGATCGTCATGAGCCTGCTGAACAGCCAGAGCGCCTACCTGCAGAACGACGCCGCGCTCGCCGCCATCAGGCACAGCCAGCACCGCGTACAGGCCATTTCGCTGATCCACATTAAATTGTACCTGTCAGACGATATGGGCATGGTAGCCATGCCGCAGTACATCCACGAGCTGGTGGAATACCTTAAGGATTGTTTCGACACTTCACAGAATATCCGCTTCGACCTGCAGGTGGCCAACGTTAAGATGTATGTATCGCAGGCGGTGCCGCTGGGCCTTATATTGAATGAAGCGATCACCAACAGCATCAAATATGCCTTCCCCGGCAAGCGCGACGGCGCCATCAGCATACAGCTGGAAACATTTCCGGAAGGGCGTACCGTGCTTACCATTTCGGACAACGGCGTGGGGCTTCCCCCGGGCTTCGACCACCTCCAGTGCAGCTCCCTCGGCATGAGCCTCATGCAGGGGCTCACGGAAGACCTCGGCGGCCGCTTCAGCATACGCAACCGGCAGGGCGCCTCTATTTCCGTTGCTTTCGATCATGACGACGAACAACATCCTGTTTTAACATTTTCAAAAACTGAAAACCCAATTACCGCTTAAATTTTTTATACCCCTAAAAAAACTTCGAATATGAACGACAAAGTGATGATCGTGGAAGATCAGTTCATTGAAGCCAACGACCTCCGGCTGATGCTCGAAAAAGCCGGCTATAAAGTATGCGGCATTGCCCGTTCCGTACCGCAGGCACTCGAACTGATGGAAAAAGAAAGGCCCGGCCTCGTGCTGCTGGATATTTTCCTGAAGGGCAAACAAACGGGCATCGACCTGGCCAGGCAACTGCGCGAAGAACACATCGCCTTCGTGTACCTGTCCGCCAACTCCAGCCAGGACGCGCTGGCTGCCGCCAAAGCCACGCAGCCTTACGGATTCCTGGTAAAACCCTTCCGTGAAAAAGACCTGCTCATCACCCTCGAAATTGCCCGCTACCGGCACGAGAACAGCCTGGAATCGAGCCTGCGCAGGGAATCGGCGCTGCATAAAAAGCTGGATATGATCAGGGAAAGCCTTGTGAACCGCGACGAGAAACTGCTTCAATGCGCCATGGCCTTGCAGGCCTTCGTCCCTTTCGATTATTTCTCCGCCGTTATGCAACTGCAGGACGGTACGGCGGTACACGGGAAAGACTTCCTGCGCACCGGCTTCGACGAATACCAGCACATTGGCCTTCGCGAACTGGCCAACATCACCGGTATGAAAGAAGCCTCCCTGAGCCTGCTGCATACTGATATGGACAAAACTTCCAAAGCCGCATTCTATAACGATGAGGGTTTCCGCCAGCTGTCGAAGGCGGGCGGGCTGCATAAGCTGGTGGCAGACAGTTTCAGGATGGGCAGCCATATGATCTGCCCCGTCCCTTTCGGTAACGGCGATCACTTTTATTTCCAATTTTATTCACGCAGGCCTGACGCCTACAATCCCGCACACATCACGTTATTCGGGCGCCTGGCGCCGGCATTGTCAAAAATAGCAGAGCACCTCGCAGCGTTCGGCACCATGGAAACCGCTGCGGCCGCTCCTTCCCGGGCGCCGCAGGTTTCCGGCTTCGAAGGCATTGTAGGCAGCAGCCACCTGCTGCTGAATGTATTTGACAACATTACGCAGGTGGCCCCGCTGGATACTTCCATCCTTATACTCGGCGAAAGCGGCACCGGCAAGGAAAGGATCGCGGATTGCATTCACCGGCTTTCACCGCGCAGGCATAAGCCGCTTATTAAAGTAAACTGCGCTGCGCTGCCTGCCACGCTCATAGAATCGGAATTGTTCGGCCACGAAAAGGGCGCGTTCACCGGCGCGCTGGACAAGCGGATCGGGAAGTTTGAACAGGCCCATGAAGGCACCATCTTCCTGGACGAGATCGGTGAAATGCCTGTAGAGCTGCAGGCCAAGCTGCTGCGTGTGCTGCAGGAAAAAGAAGTGGAACGAATCGGCAGCAGGGCGCCCATCCGTGTGAATATCCGCATTATTGCCGCCACCAACCGCAACCTGGAAAAAGAAGTAGCGGAAGGCCGCTTCCGGCTTGATCTTTATTACAGGCTCAACGTGTTTCCCATTACCATTCCGCCATTGCGGGAGAGAAAGGAAGATATTCCCGCGCTGGTATCCCACTTCCTTCAATACTTCAACCGGAAAACCGGAAAACGCATCACCGGCCTGTCAGACAAAGCGCTGCGCGGCATGATGGAATACAACTGGCCCGGGAACATACGCGAGCTGGAGCACCTGGTGGAAAGAAGCATCCTCCTTACGCGCAGCAACATTATCGAAGAAGTGCCTATTCCTTCCCTGCAACGCAAAGGATCCGCAGAGCCCACGGGGGAAGAACGCATCAAAACCATTCATGAGAACGAGCGGGACCATATCCTCTCCGTGCTCAAAAAATGCAACGGACGCATCTGGGGCCTGGGGGGAGCGGCCGAACTGCTGAATGTGCCGCCCACCACGCTAAATTCCAAGATGAAGAAACTGGGGATCACGAAAGAACACATATACTAATTTTCATCAATCCGGGAAAAGTACAATTCTTTCCTTCATCTGCACAAGATGCGGAAAGGTACATCCGCCTACCTTTACCGGATGAATACAGCATATGATGCCGCCATCATCGGCGGCTCTTCCGCAGGATTGTCTGCCGCCCTCACCTTAGGCCGCTTCGGCAGGCGCACGATCGTATTTGACAATGGCGCGCCGCGCAATAAACCCGCCGCGCACGCGCATAACTTCTTCACCCGCGACGGCGTTCCGCCTTCGGAACTGCTGCGCATCGCCAGGGAACAGCTCGTACCGTATCCCTCCGTGGAACTGCAGCCGCTCACCATCGCATCC
>CBFHAF010000079.1:0-10831 GCA_965653435.1 uncultured Chitinophaga sp. | reverse complement strand
TCTCTCTGGTTACGGTTGCCATTTGTTTTTTGTTAATATATTAAAACACAGAATAAATAAGCTTGTTTATGGCTGTGAAGCACTAGTCTGCGAAGATTGTGCCACGGGGCCTGAAGCTGGATTTCCTGCCTTTTTAGCAGGAAACAACCGGAAGAGGGCAGACAATTTATCATTTCTTCAGCATTTCCCTATGCCCCCGGGAACCCGGTCCCTCAGCTCCGCCGGTTCTTGTAAAGTGGTAACTATCAGCTGTTTGCGGAAAATGCCACCACCGGCGAAGCGCGAAGATAGTGCGTTTATGTGAGATTTGGAGGGGATTGGCGACATATAAAAGGTGAATGAAATACGACCGGAAACGGCCTTCCCGAAAAACAAAGCCGCCGGGAATCATGATCCCCGGCGGCTTTCGTTGCTGGTATGGTTCAATCGTTGAATGTCAGCTTCTCGTTGCCGAAGCCCCAGTTGAGGCCGAAAAGCGCCAGAATCCTGGATTTATCCATCCCGAAATCGCTGCCGAATGCGCCGTTCAGGTACAGGTCTTTCCCGATGCGGTAATTCAGGAAGCCGATCAGGCGCTGCGACCGCAGCTCGCCTTCCACGGCGTAATTCCGGTGGACCGCCTCAAAACCCAGGCTCAGCGGATCGAATCCGAAGGCCAGCCGGCCACCGACGTCGAAGCTGTTGGAGCTGGTGACGAGGTGCTTCTCACTGGCGAAGTTGTCGTACATATACCGTGCATATGCGGAAACGGTCAGGTAGTTTTGTTTGGCGCTTTCGCCGTTGGCGTTCAGCAGCAGGTTGGCGGAGGCGGTGGTCCAGAAGCCCACGCGGCCTGTTCTCCAGGCAGTGTCGGCAATGCCGTAAGTGGCATAAGCGCCCGCAACGTCCCACTGGAAGGCAGGTTTCTGCGCCATATGGTTTTCGATCATCTTCTTTAACGAATCTACCGCCGTACCCAGCCGCGCGAATTTTTTGGTGGCTTCAGCCTGCTTTGCGGGATCATCGCCGGCGGCGATAAAATCAGGATAATTCACCAGCCCGCCGATCCGTTCGGCCTGCATGGTGCGCACGCCGTTGATGATGTTGTTCAGCTTGTCCGCATACGCGGAAGAGTAGATGCGGATAACGGTGGTCCTGAAGCCGGCGGAAAAAACTTTCTGCCTGGCGTCCGCCGAATCGGGCACAAGGTCTTTTTGCAAAAAGGCGATGGACACATTCGTCATTTTCAACGCGGAGAAAGGGCTGGAGCGGTATACCGGCGCTTTGGTCACGGGATGGTCGTGCCGGCGGATGCCGAGGAATTTATAGGCATCGCGGTTCTTCGGCAGCGCCCACCAGTATGGTGTGAATTCCGCGGAGTAATTCTGCGGCCAGCTTCCGCCGCTTTCGAAGCTCTGCAAAACGCCCAGCCCGAAAGCTTTCGGCGTAACTGGCGTTTCTATCAGCACCGGCGAAATATCCACCAGCTTGAATGCGCTGGATTGCGGCACGGATTTATTATCGGGCTCTTTTTCCGATTGCGCGAAAACGGTCTGGCAGCAAACCGCCAGGAGCAGGGTAGAAATTCTTTTCATGCTCAGCTCAGTTTAATGGTCTTATGCAGCCAGATGTCCGTGAAATCGTCCAGCGCATTCACTTTCACGTCTGCTTCGGGGAATTCTTTATGGCCGTCTTTGCCATCGTCCATCACGTACCGCGCGGTGATCTTTTCAAATTCGATCTTCCGCGTTTCAAGATCGGGCCAGAACAGCAGGATATTGGTCACGATCAGCAGCTTGTTTCCTTTGAGGCTGGCCGCTGTGCCGATGGGCATCTGGACGATGTCGCCGGTAGCGTCTTTTGAGGCGCAGCCGGGTATGGGCATGCGGTCGGCTGAGGTGATGAGGAAGCCCCTGGTGGTGGCAATGCCATTGCTGGTGATGTCTATGGCAAGCCTGATCTGCTGCATGCCGCTTCCTGTTTTGTAAGCATCCATGGATAAAAGGTTTAGCGATAAGGTAATGTTGAACGGACAGCCGGGTAAAGTCCTGGCAGAAGAAGGGTTGCGGGTTTCATGGAAATAATCGGCCGGGGGATTATCCGGTTATTTAAAGGTAGAGATTTAGGCTGTGCATTGCAAAGATTTTTCACCGTTCGTGCAAAAGTGTTGTCTTCAGGACGCCACTTTCATTTCGATGTAGAAAGTGGTGCCTTTACCTTCCTCGGTTTCAAACCATATTTTCCCGTTGTGCGCTTCAATGATCTGTTTTGAAATACTCAGGCCGAAGCCGAAAGACGCTTCACCACGGGTTCCCTTCCGTTTTACTTCAGTGGTCTGGCTAAATATTTTGCCCTGCATCGAAAGAGGTATCCCGATGCCCGGGTCTTTCACCGCAACCCTCACAGTGCCGTTCTGCCGCTTCAGTTCCACTTCTATGCGCGCGCCGTCGGGGCTGAACTTGATCGCGTTATTGATGAGGTTGCTGAACACCCGCCATATTTTTTCCCGGCAGGCAAGCACCTGCACCGGCTCCGCATGAAGGTGGATGCTTTGCTGTTTTTCCATGGCCTTCGTTTGCAGGAGGTCCACGCAATATTTCAGGGCGACGTGCATTTCCATCAATTCCATTTCCATATTAGTGAGAGAGGTGTCCAGCAGTAGCAAGTCGGAAATGAGGTTAAGCGCGTTGACGCTGGAGGTGCTGATCAGCTCTATCATTTCTTTATCCTGCGCTTTTCTTGCAGCGTCTGTATCCATTAACAGCAAGCTTGCCAGCGTGTTTATGGCCCCTACCGGGTTGCGGAGGTCATGGGCTACGATCTTCATCATCCGGTAGTGGTTCTGCTGGCTTTGCTCCAGCGCGGCAAGGCTATTTTGTATATGTTCATGCTGTATGGTCACTTCCCGGTTCAACGACTCAAGCACGGCAACGTGCCGGCGGGATTTGCGCCAGTTCTGCCAGATCAGCACCGCGATCGATATCACGGTGAGGCAGAGAAAGACCAGGATGAGCAGATAAGCCGTTTTCAGCTCGCTGTTCTTTTGCAGTATTTCCAGCTTGTGCTCGCCGGCCATACGCTCAAATTCTCTGTTGATGTCGGCTGCTACCGGCTTGGGCGCTGCCGCCGCCAGGGAGTCTTTTAAGGCCACATAGTTCTTGAGTGCGGCATAGCCGTCGTTTTGCCGGCCGGTTTTTTCGTAATACTGCCATTGCAGGAAAAGCCAGCGTTGCCTGGCTTCTGCATCGGGCAATACTTCCAGGGCTGCTTCCATTTCCTGCAATACAGCCGCTGCGCTGGTAAGCCGGTTACCGGAGAGGTATAAGGCGGCGAGTTTAGCCATTGTCAGTTGCGCGTCCCGCTTTTCGTCCTTTCCTTTGATATTGATATCAATGCTTTGCCGGAACAGGGATTCGGCGGCCAGCGTATCTCCCATCCTGAGTAAAACGCCGCCTTTATTGCCATATACAACAGCTTTCGCTGCAAGAATGCCCCTGGCATAATCCGGATTGTGCAGGAATTTGGCTCCATGCCGGTCGATGAAATTCAGTGTGCTGTCGTAGAGAGTGAGGGCATGCCGGCTGTCGCCGGCTTTGTCGTAGCTCAGCCCCACATTGTCCAGCGTGCCCTGCTGATGATAGAAAATGCCGAATGAAGCGGTATCGCAGCGGAACAGCCGGTGAAAAGATTCCGCGAAATAAGGCGCCGCTTCCAGGTATTTTTCCTGCCGGTAATATACGAGCGCCAGCCTGCCGGCATATTCATGGTACTGGCAGGTATCGGCCGTTTGCCGTAACGTTTCGCGGCCCCTGAAAAAATAGAGGTAGGCTTCGTTGTATTTTTTCAGCTCCCGCAATACATCCCCCTTGGAAAAAAGTGCCCGGGCGTAACGCTGGGGGTAGCGCTGCTGCAGGGCTTTGTCGTCGAACAAACCCAGCATGCTGTCCGCATATTGCATGCTCCTGGAAAGGTTGGCAGCTCTCATAGAGTTGTTCATATGATGAGCGTGCAGGAAACCATATTTCCGGAGGAGATCTATTTTCCCTGCTCCGGGGAAAGCAGCGTAAGCTTCTTCCAGGTATGCATGGGAAGCAATTTCGTTGAATTGGCCTATGCTGTCGACTCTGGCGAAAACCTTATCGAAGTATGCGGGATGCTCATCCGTTTTTTGCTCGGCAGTTCTGCAGGCGCTTATCAGTATCAGTATAAACAGAAGAATTTGCCTGTTTGCCGGAAAATGGGACTTAAACAAGGAAGATTCATTCATATTTCCAGGATATGGACGTTATGCAAACTAATATAAGCATTTCTTTCCAACCGGTAAGATTATGATTTTCAGGGTACTGTTCACCCTTTTTAGTAAATTTTCCATCCGTTTGTTTACTTCCCGGGACCTGTGAAAATAAAAAAGGCCTGCATGGGAGCTCCTTCTGGCCGGCTAGATAAAAATATATTCTCATTAAGCTGAAGGCAATATTCTTTATCTGTTCTGCATTAACGGACTATACGGCGCCTTTAAGATCGCACCGCCGCCGGGTAACTGGTTACTACTACGTTGTCCAGATCATTTTTTTTCGGCGAGGGATACCTGTACGGCCCGGCCGGCACGCTGATAAGCCGGAAACACTTGGATAGACTGCGTTCCCTGAATGCGGATGCGGAAAATTGCGATTTATCATTAAGGAGAGGCGCAGATTTTTTATATCTTAAAATAGCTGTTTTACGCTAAAACGACTTTTCGATAACATACCCCCGGATGTGCTTATCTTACGAAAGCAAAGTGACACCGGGGAATGGCTTCCTGTTCAGGCGCGTTTACCTTTTATTGAGTACGTTTGCACTATCTCTCAAACCTGGTTTTAATATGAAAAACGAATTTGAACTTAAGATACTGGGTACCGGCTGGGGCTTTGCCGGCACCATCGATGAGCTTTGCGGGAAAATTAAAAAAGAAGGGTACGATGGAATTGAAGTATTGTGGCCGGCCGGAATAAAAGAGCAGGAAGACCTGTTTGGCGCGCTTGAAAAATACGAGCTGGAATTGGGCCTGCTGTGCGCCGGTTTCGACCGCGATTATGAAAAACATCTTGAAGAGTTCGTTGCCGCAACGAATGAAGCCGCCACCCAGACGATCCGGAGGCCGCTTTATATCAATTGCCATTCGGGCCGGGATCATTTCAGCTATGATCAGAACAAGGCTTTTATAGACCATACCACGAGGTTATCCAGGGAAACAGGCATCATCATTTGCCATGAAACGCACCGGGCAAGGATACTGTATTCCGCGCCGGCCTCCAGGCACTACCTGGAAACGATTCCTGAACTGCGGATCACTTTCGATGTATCGCACTGGTGCAACGTGAGCGAAAGCCTGCTGGCAGACCAGCAGGAAACCCTTGACCTTGCCTTGTCCCGCGTGGATCATATCCATGCGCGCATAGGCCATCCGGAAGGGCCGCAGGTGAGCGATCCCAGGGCGCCAGAGTGGGAGCCGGCAGTGAAAGCGCACCTGGACTGGTGGGACAAAGTGGTGGAAACAAAAAAGAAAGCGGGCGAGCGCCTTACGATATTGACCGAATTCGGCCCGCCGGATTATATGCCCACGCATCCCTACACGCGCGATCCTTTATCGGATCAATGGGCCATTAATGTGTACATGCTGCAGATGCTGAGAGACCGGTATCGTTGACAGCTGGAAAACTGATGATGGATGAAAGCAGCGCTTGTGAATATGTTCTATCGGATGCTAAAAAAATTAAGATCGCTAGCTCATGCCATCCGCAGTGATTGATGAAAGTACTGTATTTTTTGTACATGGATTGTATATCCATCCCTGCTGCGCCGTGTTGCAGTCGTGCCAGCACGGCCAGCCGGCAACGTTGGGACATGTGGTCCTGAACTTCTCCGCCAGATAACGGGGCAGCATGCAGCGGCTGTTCCTTCACATCCGCAAGCCCCGCTGATTGGGCCGCGTCCGTTCAACGGAGATAAAAGATCTGATTTGAAATACGGAAAAATCATTACGATGAAAAGATGGATATGTGCGCTGATGTTCTTGTTGCTAACCACAGATACCGAGGCGCAGACAACTTATTGCAACCCTGTAAATATCGACTATGGATATTGCCCTATTCCCAACTTTACCACCTGGGGAAAACACCGCACCACGGCCGATCCGGTGATCGTAAATTATAAAGGCGATTATTACCTGTTCTCTACCAATCAATGGGGATATTGGTGGAGCCCCGATCTGCTGGCCTGGCATTTTGTGGAGCGGAAGTTCCTGAAGCCGTATCACCATGTATACGACGAACTGTGCGCCCCCGCCGTTTGGGTGATGGGAGACACCCTGCTGGTTTTCGGCTCCACATATACCGGCGATTTTCCGATCTGGATGAGCACAAATCCCAAAGGGAACGAATGGAAAGAAGCCATCGATTCGCTGCAGATAGGCGGCTGGGACCCGGCTTTTTTTACGGACGACGACGGCCGTTTGTACATGTATAACGGCAGCAGCAACCGCTATCCTTTGTATGGGGTGGAAATGGACCGCAAAACCCTGCAGCCCAAAGGCGCCCGGAAGGAAATGTACCTGCTGGAGCCGGACCGTTACGGCTGGCAGCGGTTCGGCGAAAACCTGGATAACACTTTCCTGGACCCTTTCATGGAAGGCGCCTGGATGACGAAGCACCGCGGGAAATATTACCTTCAATACGCCGCGCCCGGAACAGAGTTCAGCGGCTATGCGGACGGGGTGGTGGTTGGAAATCATCCGCTGGGGCCTTTTACGCCGCAGCCGGACCCGGTATCGTATAAGCCGGGCGGATATGCCCGTGGCGCCGGCCATGGCGCTACGTTCCAGGACAATAGGGGTTTCTGGTGGCATGTGTCCAGCATGGTGATCTCTGTTAAGAACAGCTTCGAGCGCCGTATCGGGTTCTGGCCCGCCGGCTTCGACAGGGAAGATGTAATGTTCTGCAATACATCGTTCGGCGACTATCCGCATTACATTTCCCGCAGCGGCGATACCGCCGGTTTTGACAACGCGGGATTCACCGGCTGGATGCTGTTGAACTACAACAAGCCGGTTGCCGTGTCGTCGGTTTACGGCGGATATTTACCCAACAACGCCGTGGACGAGAGCATAAAGACTTACTGGAGCGCAGCCACCGGCAATAAGGGCGAATGGATACAGACAGACCTTGGAAAGATAAGCCGCGTAAATGCGGTGCAGGTAAATTATGCTGACCAGGATGCGCCTTTTTTAGGCAAACAGACCGATATTTACCATCAATACAAACTCTGGTTCTCGGAAGACGGCAAACGATGGAAGATGCTGGCGGATAAAAGCAAACAAAAGAAAGATGTACCCCACGATTACATTGAACTAACAAAGCCGGTGCAGGCACGTTATATCAAAATGGAGAATATCCATATGCCGGGCGGGAAGTTCGCATTGAGCGGCCTGAGAGTGTTCGGCCATGGCAACGGTACAGTACCCGATACGGTGAAGGAGCTGCTGGTGCTCCGCACCGAAAAAGATAAACGAAGCGCGTGGATCAAATGGTCGCCGGTAGATGACGCATATGCATACAACATTTACACCGGCACCTCCCCGGATAAATTGTACAACTGCATTATGGTCCACAACAACAATGACTATTACTTCAAAGGAATGGATAAGGACCGGCCCTATTACTTTTGCATAGAGGCGGTTAATGAGAACGGCGTATCTGCCAGAACAAAGGTGATAAGATCAGAATAAGCAAATCATTTACAGGTAACAAATGAACACATGAAAAAAATATCCTGGATCTTTATCCTGACCGGTTGTTTTTCATTCCCGGTATTTTCACAATACAAGGGAGAAGTTGACCGCAGCCGTTTACCGGCTTTAACCAATCACTATCAGCCGGAATATGCCTTTGATAAAACAACCGATGAACAGGCATGGGCAGCCACGGGTCATGGTTTGCATGTTTCCTTCGGTACTACGGACAAGCTGTATTTCCGGGCGGAGGTGCCGGTGAAAAATGCGGTAACAACCTGGAACGCCACCGGCTGGAGAGCAGAAAGACTGAATGTGCAACTGCTGGTATGGTCGCCGGATACGCTGAAGCAGGTGCGCTTCGCGGTAAGCGATCTTACAGGCGCCGGGAACACGATCAGCCGGGAGAATATCAGCCTGAACATGGAGCGTTATGTGCTTTCCAATTATCCCTATGGCGCTAAAGACGCCGTGTGCGGAGAAACACCGTATAAAAGCGGCTACCTGATGCCGGACCGGTTTGAGCCATTTGAGCGTTTTGATGTTCCCGGCGGAACGGTAAGGCCGGTATGGCTGTCGCTCGACGTTCCCGCCGATGCCGCGCCCGGCGTCTATTCAGGAACAGTGAAGGTAAGCACGGACAAATTCAGCAAGGAGTTACAGATCAGCATACGGGTGCAGCCGCAGCTATTGCCGCCGTCGCGCGAGTGGTCGTACCGGCTTGATCTGTGGCAGAACCCCTGGGCTGTAGCCTGGCATAACCAGCTGCAGCCCTGGTCCGCGGAGCATAAAGCGCTGTTAAAAAAGCACCTGCAGTTATATGCGGATGCAGGCGGGAAGTACATCACCACTTACGGCGTGCATTCCCCATGGGCCGATAATTCGTACATGATAGAAGGAGGAATGATAGAATGGCTGAAACAAAAAGACGGCAGCTGGAAATTTGACTACCGTATTTTTGACGAATATGTGGAAATGTGTATAACACTGGGCATCGATCAAGCGATCACCCTGTACACTGCGATCCCCTGGGGCAACCGTTTCCGTTACATGGATGAGGCCACCGGCAACTACGAGCACGTTCTTTGGGCGCCGGGCACGGAAGCATATAAAACACACTGGCATATTTTCCTCAGTGACCTGCAAAAGCATCTGGAGCAGAAGGGATGGTTCGGAAAAACATACCTCGGTATCAACGAAAATGAAATGAGCCAGACGCTGGCCGCTATTAAAGTGATCAAAGAACATCCGGCAAAATGGCGCATCACTTATGCAGGAAACTGGCACAAGGAGCTGGATACGCTGCTGGACGATTATTCTTTCCTGTATGGCAACGAGCCCGGCGCTGCCGAATTAAAACAGCGCGCTGCGAGAGGCGCTTCCTCTACTTTTTATGTTTGTTGTAATCCTGCCAAGCCAAACAATTTTGTTTTCTCGCCCCCTTCGGAAGGAAGATGGATCAGCTGGTACGCCGCCGCTGCCGGATACGATGGTTTTTTAAGATGGGCATATGATGCGTGGATGGAAGATCCCGTGAGGGATGCCCGTTTCGGTACATGGCCTGCGGGCGATTGTTTCCTCGTGTACCCGGGAGGCAACAGCTCTGTGCGTTTCGAAAAACTAAGGGAAGGGATCGTGGATTTTGAAAAGATCCGCATTTTAAGAACACAGGCAACCGCATCGAAAGACAAGGCTGTAAAAGCCATGTGGCGGACATTTGAACAGCACCTGGAGCGCTTTGCAGCAGAGCGGGATTTTAATGAAGAAAAGATCATCGCAGACCTCATTAAAGGAAGAGAGCTGGTAGATGCTTTAAGCGAAAAGCTGGGCAGGTAAAATGTTATCCAATAAAAACCGGTGCAATGAATACCAGGATCATATTACTGCTGCTTGCAGGCAGTATTGCAAACAGGTGTATCGGCCAGCAGGCCGCCGGTAAAGTTGCCTGCTCCGAATACAGCGATTACCTGCTCACGCATGTGCTTACCCCTGCCGGCCCCGTTCCCACGGTGTTTGACCCGAACGGCGTATATCCCTACATGAGCTATGCGGAAACATCCAACAGGCCCGTACTGAAAAAATACCGCTTCGTGGCGTTGGAAAATGACTCGCTGAAAGTGACGGTATGCCCGGACCTGGGCGGTAAAGTGTTTTCCATGGTCCATAAAAGGTCGGGGAAAGAGGTGTTGTATGTGCCGGACGTGATACGGCAAACAAGGATACTGCCCCGTTTTTATTTTGTAGCCGGCGGTATTGAAGTGAGCTTTCCCATCTCTCATTCACCTTCCCAGAATGAAGCCGTGCTTTACAGGATAGACAGTGCCCGGGGCAGAACCTATGTTACCTGTGGAGAAAGAGAGCTGCGCTTCGGTATGCAATGGACCGTTGAATATTCCCTGGGGCCGTCGGATAATTTTCTGACAGAGCGGGTTAAATACCATAATCCCGGAGCCAGCGCCTATCCCTGGATGAGCTGGTCCAATGCAGCGCTGCCTTCAGCAGCGGACACGAAATATAATTTTCCTGATGGGCAGGTATTGTCGCATGCTTCCCGCATTGATACGTTTGACTGGGCCAGCCGCGGGCCGCGCACAGAAGCCGGCATCCGGGAAATGACCGGCTATTTCTGGCAAACAAAAGATGTGAATGCATTTGGCGCCTATACCCCTTCGCTAGGTACTGGATTATATCATATAGCCGATAACGGCATCGCACCGGGCATTAAGCTGTGGAGCTATGGCTGCGGGGCAGACAGTACATGGGCAACGTTGAGCACCGCGCGGAGCGCACCCTATATTGAATTGCAGGGAGGGCCGATAGGAGATCAATCCATCAAGCTGGAGCTGCAGCCTGAAGAAACACGCTGGCACGTGGAATACTGGATACCGGCGGACCGCGAGCTGGATATCTATTCCCTGCGAACACCCGCCGTTAAATTGAGACCGGTAAAGGACATCCCCTTATTCAGCTGGGCCAGGGAAAAAGAGGTGCGGCTCTGGAACGGGCTGGCAAACGCCGCCGCCGCCAAAACAACATTGCCATTGCCCCCGCCTGTCGATCAATATTTGTGGGCGCCTTCGGGAA
>CBFHAF010000078.1:0-10836 GCA_965653435.1 uncultured Chitinophaga sp. | reverse complement strand
AAGCGGCACGCACCCGTGCCTGGCTGAACAGCATCGCCACCATGCAGAACCAGGTGATCTACAAAGCCAACCTGAACATTTCCGAAGGAAAAGTGAGCGGCCTCATACCCGCTACCAATATACCCACCGGCATTATCACCCTCACCCTGTTCGACCAGAAAGGCAATCCCCTTTCCGAACGGCTGGTGTACGTAAGGCAGAAGAACGACCAGATCGAATATTTCCTGGACCCGCAGGAACTGAACAAAGGCCCGCGCCAGCGTACAGAGCTGGTATTGCAGGTGCCCGATTCCATGCGCGGCCGCATCAGCGCCTCCGTTACGGATGCGGACCAGGTGGGCTTCGACCCCTGGGGCAACAACATCGTTAGCAATACCCTGCTTACTTCAGACATACATGGCTATGTGCACAACCCGGCCTGGTATTTCCGCAACGACAGCGCCGCCACCTTGCAGGCGCTCGATCTCGTGATGCTGACCAACGGCTGGAGAAGGTTCAGCTGGAAGCAGATCCTGCAGGACAAATACCCGCAGATCAGGTACCCTTACGAACAGGGCATCAACATCACCGGCAAGGCCCGCACCGCGGGCGGCCAGCCGGTAACGGACGGCAGCGTGAACTTCCTCATTAAGATACCGGTAGACAGCTCTTCCGCCTTTGCATCCGCCCCTGTAAGCCCCGACGGCTCGTTCCAGCTGAACAACCTGTTCTACAACGACACCGCCAACGTTTATTTCCAGGGCAGCATGACCAATAAAAAATGGAAAGATGTGGACGTGCAGTTCGACCGTCACTTCTTTGACGTATACGCCAGCGTAAAAACGCCCGTTCCCTTATTGCCGCCTCCCCCGCTGGACAACCGGATACTCAAGAACTATCTTGCTACCGTAGTGGAAAGCAACAGCGTGAACCGCAGGATCAACAACAGGACCATCCAATTGCAGGGCGTGGACATCACCGCCAAAAAACCGACCGAGGCCGAGACCACCGAAAAACGGTACGCCAACGGCATGTTCTCCGGCGGAAACGCGATGACCTTCGACCTGACGAACGAAAACGTGACCTCCTTCAACGTATTCCAATACCTCCAGGCGCGGGTGCCCGGCCTCCAGATCACCGGCGACGTCAGCAATCCAACGCTCTCCTGGCGCGGCGGCGCTCCCGGCGTGTACCTGGACCAGATGCCTGTAGACATCGGCACCGTGGCCAATATCCCGATGGCTGACGTTGCGCTCATTAAAGTGTTCCGCCCGCCATTCATGGGCGGCATCGGCGGCGGCAACGGCGCCATTGCCATCTGGACGCGCCGCGGCGGCGACAGCCGGCCGGACCCGACCGTGAAAGGGCTGGAACTGCTGAAAAAAGGCGGTTACAAGATCATCAAGGAGTTCTACAGTCCCGATTATTCCGTTCGCAAACCAGTGCACGACCTGCCTGACAAACGCCTCACCCTCTTCTGGAACCCGAACCTGGTGATAGACAGCACCAATCATACGGCCCGCCTGATCTTCTATAACAACGACAATACAAAGAACTTCAGGGTCGTGGTGGAAGGTATGGACCAGTACGGCAGAGTGGGAAGGATCGAGAAGAATTTTTAACAAGCTTTACTGCAATAAAAAAGCCCCGGCGATATGATATATTCATTTGCCGGGGCTTTTTCGTGCTATGATCATTACATCAATCCTTCAGCTTGTTCAGGTAGTAGCTGAGCTTATACAACAGCTCATCCTGCAAACCCGCGCGCAGCTTGGCTTCCTCTTCGGTAATACCGAGCCTGCGCAGGCGCTGGTAATATACGTAAGAGCCGCCGATCAGTTCCAGGCATTCCTGGATCTTCGTTTTCACTTCGGCTTCCTTGCTGCGTTTCTCGAATTCCTTTTTAGACAGGATCTTGTCCACGAAATAGAACGCGTCCTTATCTTCCGTCCATTTGCCGTTTTCCTGGTGCTGGGGCTTGTATACTTCCAGGTAGCAGTTGTCCAGCTTCAGCGGCTCGCCGAATTCCGCCTTGATGTCTATCACCAGGGGTTTGGCTACCGCGGGGTTGGAAAGGCGTTTCTTAACGGTGTTGGCAATCTCCACACCCAGTTCGCCGCTGCTCATGAGCAGCTGGTTCAGCTCGGAAAATTCGAGGCTGATGGTGATGCGGGTGTAACGGCTGCCGGATTTGATCTTTCCGAACAGGCTGGGCGTCGTCTTATCGTCGAACACGATGTCTTCCACCTGCACCTTTGAGATGGTTTTATAATTGGGTTTATATCCTTCTTCCGCGGGTGTGAGGCGTTTGTTCTGCGGGCGCGTTACTTCCTGGCGGTGCTGGTGCTGCACGAAGTCGTCCACGAACCGGAGCTCGAATTTCTTCAGCTTCGCGTACAGCTCGTGGCTGGAATAATTGCTGATCTTGCTGAGCACCAGCAGGTCTTCCCAGCTGTTGTGCTTATGCGCGCGCTGCAACTCGTCCAGCACATCCTGTGCGCTCATATTGCGGCGGTACAGCAGTTCTCCTATCAGGAAAACGGCGTATTCATGCGCAGGATACCCGATCTCCGGCAATACGTCGAAGGGATTCCGCTTCTGATCGCGGGCCTGGTTAAGTTGTTCCAGGTCACTCATAACCGGTGCGAGTAAATATTTCCTGGCAGCGGTGCGCAATTTTTTGCTCACATAATCCAGCAGCTGGTCGTTTACCTGTCCTTGATTGACAAAATCGTGCAATATCTGTACAAACCTTTTGGATACCGGGAGCCCGAACTGTGTAAGGATATCATTCTCCAGATCCTGAACCGGATCTTTCCCCGCTTCCTGTGCCTCTTTCTTCGGCAGTTTGTCCTGCTTCCGGTACCGCTGATAATACTCCTGTAATTTCAATTTTAGCTGATCCATATGCATAGTTAGTTGTATGTCAACTTTTTATATAATTTTTTCCTGGTTAATAAAAACAAAAAGCCCAGCACTTCGCATGCTGGGCTAGTAAGTTTCGGGTGATTTGCGAATGGCAAAGATACGCGTTTTTTTGTGGAAATCATGTGCATAACCGGGCTGTGAAAACAGATTTCAATTTGCAATATGTTAGAGGTAACAACATCAGGGGGTTATCGGGAAACAACAATTTTGATTTTTTGTAAAAGATTTCCGGCCCAACATTTGGAAATTGAATACGAAAAATATTACCTTTGCACTCCATAAAACACACATGGTGGTTGTAGCTCAGTTGGTTAGAGCATCAGATTGTGGTTCTGAGGGTCGGGGGTTCGAGCCCCCTCATCCACCCATAAAAATTGAAAATGGCTTCTGAATTTCAGGAGCCATTTTTCTTTTCAGGCAGTATTGTTAAGGAATTATTATGCCTCTCCAGTGTTAAATAATGTTAATACCTTCCGCCCCCGTTTTCATGTCACTCATGTTATAATTCCCTCCCTTTATCCCATTCCGCCGGTTGCGCACCGAATTGCCATTAATTTTGTGACGGCTTTATTTTCCCGGTACCGTAAATGTCCATTACAAAAACAACGTCTAAATTCCGAGTCAAGTCAAAGTTCATAAGATGAAAAAATTGTACGCATTATTCCTGGGTCTGATCGTAATGCAATCGTATGCGGCAGCGCAAGTTAGCCCCCAGGGAGGCACACGACCAGCAGGAGCACCCAACGGCCAGCGCCCCGGCGGCGGGCAAATGCCGCAGATCGGCCATATTTACGGCAAACTGCAGGACGCACAGACCCGCCAACCCATAGAGTATGCTTCCGTAGCGCTGCTCCGCCAGAAAGATTCAAGCGTGGTGACCGGCATGCTCAGCCAGGGCAACGGCGATTTCAGCCTGGAACAACTGCCGTTCGGCCCTTTCCTGCTCCGTATCAACTTCATGGGTTATAAAACTATCTTCAAAAAAGTAACGGTTACCCCGCAGGCTATGTCGCAGGACCTTGGCAATATCCGCCTGGAAGCCAATGCCAAAGCCCTCTCCGAAGTGGAAGTGACCGGCCAGCGCTCGGCGTTCCAGATGAACATCGACAAAAAAGTGTTCAACGTGGACCGTAACCTCACCAGCGTGGGCGGCACCGCGGCAGACGTGCTGAAAAGCGTTCCTTCCGTGAACGTGGATATAGACGGCAATGTGAAAGTGCGCAACTCCTCCCCCAATATTTTCGTGGACGGCAAACCCAGCACCCTTACCATCGACCAGATACCGGCAGACGCGATCGAAAGCGTGGAGCTGATCACCAACCCCTCCGCCAAATACGATGCGGAAGGCATGAGCGGCATCATCAACATCGTGCTGAAGAAAAATAAAAAAGCAGGTTTCAACGGCATGATACAGGCCGGCATCGGTACGGGCGACAAATACAACGCGGGCGGCAACATCGCCGTACGCCAGGGCAAATGGAACGTGAGCGCCAACTATAACTACAACGCCAACCGCAACTGGGGCAACGGTACAACAGACCGTACCAATTTCGCCACCAGCACAACGGAACAGAATTATATCTTCCAGGAAAGCGACAGCCGCAGCGGGGGCAACTTCCAGTTCGGCCGCATCGGCGTGGATTATTTCATGGACAACAGGAACACCTTTTCGCTTTCACAGAATATCGTGAACGGTACTTTCAAGAACTACGAAGAGCTGGGAAGCACTTACAGCGACGCCAAGCTGGACGCGTTCCGCCGCAATACGCGGTATACGGACAGCAAGTTCGGTTTCCGCAACTACTCCACCACGCTGGGCTTCAAGCACCTGTTTGCCGAGCCCAACAAGGAGCTCACGGCCGACGTGTCTATGAACCTCAACAACAACGACCGCAGCGGCGCCTTCCGCATGCAGCAGCAGTCGCTCGGAGGCCAGCCCGCCGGTGATCCTTACATCCAGAGCAACCGCGGCGACGGCAAAACGAACTTCTATTCCTTCCAGGCCGATTACGTGGACCCCATGGGCAAGACCGGCAAGTTCGAAACCGGCATCAAAGGCACCATCCGCAGCTTCAGCAGCATTTATGAAGTTGGCGAAGGGCTGAATGTGAACGTACCGATAGACAGCCTGAGCAACGACTACAAATACAAAGAAGAGATCTACGCCGCATACGCCAACTATTCCAATACCATCAAGAACTTTGGATACCAGGTAGGCCTGCGCGCGGAACAATACATCTATTCCGGCGAAATACCGAGCGAAGGCAAAACCTTCAAGCCCACCAAAGCCGTACCGGGACTGTTTCCCAGCGTGTACCTGAGCTACAAGCTGCAAAAAGAGCAGGAACTGCAGCTGAACTATTCGCGCCGGGTGAACCGCCCGAACTTCTTCCAGCTGGTGCCCTACCGCGATTTCAGCGACCCGCTGAACCACCGCGAAGGCAACCCGAACCTGCGGCCCGAATTCACCAACAGCCTGGAGTTCTCTTACATGAAAACCTGGAAGAAACACAACTTCCTCGGGTCCGTTTATTACCGCAATACGAACAACCTGATCAGCACGCTGAACACCCCGGTGTCTCCCGGCAGCGATACATTGCTCACCACCTTCATCAACGCCAACAAGAGCTTTTCCTATGGCGCTGAGCTGACGGTGAAGAACCAGATCATCCCCGGATGGGACATCACGACCAACGTGAACCTTTACCAGCAGGAGCTGCAGGTGCGCAACGACAAGGAGAACTTCACCAACCGCGGTTTCAGCTGGCTGGCGAAGATCAATTCCGAAACCAAGCTGCCCTGGAACATGACCTTCCAGGTAACCGCCAATTACCAGGCGCCCACTATCACCATTCCTACCGGCGGCGGCAGCGGTGGCGGCCGCGGCGGCGGAGGCGGCGGTTTCATGATGATACCGACTTCCGCACAAGGCAGGATCAAAGGGCTGAGCGCGGTAGACGTGGCGCTGCGGAAAGACTTCCTGAAGAGCAAAGCCCTTACCGCCACCATCAGCCTCAGCGACGTGTTCAACACCCGCGAGTTCGGCATGGAGCAGGAGTCCGCGTTCTTCACGCAGGACATGGTGCGCAAACGCGAAAGCCGCATCCTGCGCCTGAACCTCAGCTACCGCTTCGGCAAATTCGATTCGCAGCTTTTCAAACGCAGGAACAACCGCTCCAGCTCTGAAGGTGTGCAGATGGAAGGCCAGGGTGGATTTTAAACAGGTTATTTCCCTATCTTAGTGATAAGAAGCCGCACCCGGATCATTCCCGGGGCGGCTTTTTTGATACTATTTTAACCCAATTGGCGGGAGTGCCTCGGAGCAACGAGAGAGCTTGGTGAGAGGTAGGTGAGAGTATGGTGAGCAAAAAGCAAAAAAGTATCAGAGAACCCGGTCTTTACATTGTTCATAAAACAAAACGTCCCGGCTGAGCCGGGACGTATTTCGTTCATCAATGTTTTTGTTATCCTTTTTTTCCCGCCAGCATGGGCACAAATGAAAAATCGTCGAAGATCTCTTCTTGATAATCGTCTTCGCCGGTTTTGGTGATGCGCAGCATGCGCTGAACGTCGCCGCCACCCACGGGTATCACCATTTTGCCGCCGGTTTTCAGCTGCTTCAGCAGCTTCTCGGGAATGTGCGGCGCCGCAGCGGTCACCAGCACTTTGTCGAAAGGAGCATAGGTTGGCAGGCCCTCATACCCGTCCCCGTAAAAGAACCGGATGGTGGGGTACTTTGCCTTGAAAGGGAATGATTTCACCAGGTCGAACAGTTTTTTCTGCCGCTCGATGGTATAGACATTGGCTTTCAGCTCGCCGAGCACGCAGGCCTGGTAGGCGCTTCCCGTGCCGATCTCAAGGACCTTTTCAAATGGTTTAACTTCCAGTAACTGCGTTTGGTATGCCACCGTATAGGGCTGCGAAATGGTTTGCCCCTCCCCGATCGGGAAAGCCCTGTCTTCATAGGCGATCCCTTCAAATGCCGTATCCAGGAAATAATGCCGGGGGATGTTGTTGATGGCTGCCAGTACGTTCTCGTCCGTAATACCTTTCTGCCTGATGTTGTCTACCAATTGTTTGCGTAATCCTTTTTGCTTATAATTATCTTCGTACCGCCTCATGGGCGCAAAAATAACCATTACGGGCGATTTTTAAAGTAAAACGCGGGGCATATGGCTTATTACGACCTGCCAAAAGCGGCACGCGCCGGGCTGGCGAAAAAGATGGAAACGGAGATCGGCGGGGCGGTGGCCGGCGGGGAGCAGGCCGTTCTGCTGCAATATGCGGCAGATGAAGATACATACATCTGCAGGAACACCTACCTTGCCCTGGGCAGGCTGTATGCGCGGGAACCGGAAAAAGTGCTGGCCGCCATCGCCGGCATGCTGGCGGCGGAAGAGCCGAAAATAAGGCAGACCGCCATCAACGCCGCCGGGGAAATAGGCCGAAGCGACTTTGAACCGGTGCGGCATATGATGGACAAGGGGCTGACGGACGAACACCATATCGTGCGGAACGCCGTGATCGGTTCCGTGAAAAAGATGGGCGAAAAAAACCCGGCGCCCGTGCTTTCCTGGGCCCGGCAGTACCTTTCCCATCCCGACAAGGAAATACGGCGTGAAATTTGCCATGGCATCGAGCTCCGGGGAAGAACGCACCCGCAGGACATCCTGCCGCTGCTGCAGGAACTGGAGATGGACAAGACCGCACGCGTGCGCAACACGCTGGTGCATGTGCTGGGACAGATAGCGTATAAAAAAGGCTGCCTCGAAACCGTGGTAGCCCACCTGAAAAACTGGAAAAACAAAGCGCTGGTGAAGGAAGCGCTGGATGAGATCGTAAGCGTGCACGAAAGGTACGCGCAATTTGCCGTAAAAACTCCGGCCCAGGCGCTGGACTATATAACAAACCATTTTGACTGAAAACCTTTTAATCATTATTTTACAGTCCATTTGATCACAACATTGGCCCTGTAAAAAGTAATTCAACACATGGACGCAAACATTCTCAGCAAAGCAGAGCAATGGCTCAACGGAGGCTATGACCCGGAAACTGTGGCAACAGTGCAAAAGCTCCTCAAAGAAAACCCTGACGAGATCACGGACGCATTTTACCGTAACCTGGAATTCGGCACCGGCGGCCTTCGCGGTGTGATGGGCGTAGGCACCAACCGTATGAACAAATACACGGTTGGCGTAGCCACACAGGGTTTCGCCAATTACCTGAAGAAAT
Organism: uncultured Chitinophaga sp.; assembly: GCA_965653435.1. GTDB lineage: Bacteria > Bacteroidota > Bacteroidia > Chitinophagales > Chitinophagaceae > Chitinophaga. The sequence goes on along the minus strand of CBFHAF010000078.1, from coordinate 2,697 downwards.
CTTTCCAGGGTGAGATCAGGATCGCCATCGCGCACGACAGCCGGAATAATTCCCGCTTCTTTGCCGAGGTAGCCGCCAATGTAATGGCCGCCAACGGCATCAAAGTATTCCTTTTCGACGCCCTCCGCCCCACCCCCGAACTTTCTTTCGCCATCCGCCACCTGCAATGCCAGGGCGGCATCGTGCTCACGGCCTCTCACAACCCCCGCGAATACAACGGCTACAAAGCTTACTGGGACGACGGCGCGCAGCTGGTGCCCCCGCACGACAAGAACGTGATCCTCGAAGTGGAAAAGATCAGCGGCATCGGCGACGTGAAATGGACCGGCTGGGAACAGAATATCACCCTCATCGGGAAAGATATGGACGAGGCTTACCTCGCCATGCTCAAAAGCCTGAGCGTATACCCGGAAGTGGTAGCCAAACAGCATGACCTGAAGATCGTATACACCCCCATTCACGGCACCGGCATTACCCTCGTGCCCGAGATACTCAAACGTTTTGGTTTCACCAATGTGCACGTTGTGGAAGAGCAGGCTACGCCCGACGGGAATTTCCCGACCGTGGTGTATCCTAACCCCGAAGAATCCGAAGCCATGAGCATCGGCCTCAAAAAGGCCGCCGCGCTGGATGCGGACATCCTGCTGGGAACAGACCCCGATTCGGACCGTGTAGGCATTGCCGTGAAAGACCATACCGGCAAATGGATATTGCTGAACGGCAACCAGACCGCCGTGCTGCTCTTCAACTACATCGTGGAAGCGCGCAAACGTAAAGGTCTTGCCCAGCCCAACGACTACATCTGCAAAACCGTGGTGACCAGCGACCTGATAGACGTGTTCGCCGCCAGCAACAATATTACCTGCTACAATACCCTCACCGGTTTCAAATGGATCGCGGACCTGATACGCCGCAAGGAAGCCACCGAAAACTTCATCTGCGGCGGCGAGGAATCGTACGGTTATATGATCGGGGACAATGTGCGCGATAAAGACGCCATTGCTTCCGTGGCCATGATCTGCGAAATGGCGGCTTATGCCAAAAATGAAGGCAGAACGCTGTACGAGCAGCTGATCGACATTTACGTGCGGTACGGTTTCTACAAAGAATCCCTTATTTCCATCACCAAAAAAGGCATGAAAGGCGCCGAGGAAATTGCGGAGATGATGAGCAGCTACCGCCAGAACCCGCCGGCTTCCATCAACGGTTCCCCGGTGGTGAAGATCTTCGACTACCAGCTGTCTCACGCCACCACGCTGGCCACCGGCGAGCAAACGCCGATCGACCTGCCGAAATCCAATGTGCTGCAGTTCCTGACTGCGGACGGCAGCCGTATTTCCGCGCGCCCTTCCGGCACAGAACCGAAGATCAAATTCTATTTCAGCGTGCATGAACCGCTGGAAAGCCCCGCCGACCTTGAAAGAGTGGAGCAGGCGCTGGATGCGAAAGTGGCCGGTATTATTCACGACATGAAACTCGGATGATCCGATACATCAAGACCTTCTGTAAAAAGGCTGCGGGCAGTATCTGCTGTACCTGCAGCCTTTTTGCCGTTTTGATGATGCCTTTGACAGTATCGGCAGGCACTTCCTGCATTGCAGCGGTACCCCTGCCAGATACTTCCTTCAACCCCGCACCCATTGCCGGATACCCGGAGGACACGCTTCCCCATGTAATAGACTCCGCCCGTTACATCGGCTTCTTCGACATACCCGAGCGGCCCGTAAAAGGCCGTATATGGGCACTCAGCGGCATGACAGTGGCCGCCTACACCAATTCGCTGCTGGTGCTGAACCAGTTCTGGTACAGCGGTTATTCGCAGCGCAGCTTCCATACCTTCAACGATAGCGGCGAATGGCTGCAGATGGACAAGGCCGGGCATATATTCAGCGCTTACCTTCTCTCCAAATACAGCCGTGAGATCTGGCGCTGGACGGGCCTTCCGCGCAAACAGCAGATATGGATCGGGGGCATGAGCGGGCTGGCGTACCAAAGCGTGATAGAACTGCTGGATGCACATTCAGAGAACTGGGGCTGGTCCTGGAGCGACATGGCAGCCAATGCCCTTGGCGTGGCCGTGATGATGAGCCAGGAGCTGGCCTGGAACGAACAGCGTTTCCAGCTGAAGTTCTCCTCCTTCCCCTTCCGTTATAATGACCCTGTGCTGAAAGCCCGCGCCATCGACCAGTTCGGGCATACCTGGGCAGAAAGGACCCTCAAAGACTATAACTCCCAAACCTACTGGCTGAGCCTCAACCTCAAAAGCGTGATGCCCGAAAGCCGGCTGCCCCGATGGCTCAACATCGCCGTAGGCTATAGTGCAGACAATATGTTCGACGATTACTCCAATCACTGGACAGACGCCGGAGGCGTATACCGCAATTATACCTGGCTTAAACGCAAGCGGCAACTGGTCCTTTCACCGGACGTTGACCTTACAAAGATCAAAACGAAGCACAAAGGCATAAAAGTGCTGCTGCAGGTGCTGAACATGGTAAAAATACCCGCGCCCGCACTGGAGCTGGACCTGAACGGACGGCTAAAGATGCATGCACTTTATTTTTAGTTAGTTGGTAAGATAAGCGGAAGATATCTTCTCCCCGGAAACGTCCACCATCACCATGTCCTGCAGGGTGGTGGCCAGGCTGTAGCCTACAAAGTCCACGGAAAGCGGGAAGGATTTATGCCGGCGGTCTA
>CBFHAF010000077.1:0-10838 GCA_965653435.1 uncultured Chitinophaga sp. | reverse complement strand
AGCAAGCAGGATGGCGCTATTGTAAGATCGCTCGAAGACAACAGCACCCGCTTCGTGTCTTCCCGGGTACATAATTTTACCCCATTGGAAAGCATTGAAGTATTTACAACGGGCGATAACGTGAACCTGACAGCGGTTTTCAAAGCAATGCAGGAAAAAGAGGCGCAATTCGCCCTGGCTGACGCCAAAGCGGATAACAACGCCATCAAAGCTTACTTTAAGAACGTGTTCCCCGAATTCGATGAGGACCGTGTATATGTAAGCGATATGAAAAAAATGGTGAAATGGTTCGCCATCCTCAAAAAGAACGACCTGCTCAAATTTGAGGAAGAAACTGAAGAAACGGTAGCGGAAGAAGCTGCCCCTGCATCCGCAGAGGAAGCCAAACCCAAAGCCAAGGCAAAAGCGAAGAAAGAAGAAGCTGCCGGCGAAGAAGCGCCCGCAGAAGAGAAACCAGCTCCGAAAAAGAAAGCCGCCGCTAAAAAAGCAGCTGCAGACGCGGAACCCGCAGAAGGAGAGGAAAAGAAACCGAAGACCACCCGTAAGAAGAAAACAGAAGAATAGTTTCGAAAGCCGATATTTAGTTTTGGGCTGTACCTTGAATCCGGTACAGCCCTTTTCTATTAAGGCTTGCGCTGCTCAATAAAAATTTTTCGTTGCGGGGAGCCATGCCGTCATTGCTTCGTCGCCCCGCCCGCTTTGGCTCTGCTTCTCGCAATGACGGTTTTTCCGGTACAGGTATCATCAAGCGGATGATCATTTTCGTTATTTTTACTGATCTTAATTTTTACATCATGCAAAATGCACATATAACTGCGCCGCCAAGGCAATTTTTACCGAAAGACTTTACCGTAACCACCTGGGATGAGCTGCAGCCTTATTTTGAAACGCTGCAGAACAGGGAGATCAGCAGCAAGGCAGACCTCGAACAATGGCTGGCCGACCTCAGCGAACTGGAGGCAGTGATCAGTGAAGACGCTTGCTGGCGCCAGATCCGCATGACGCGCGACACCGCCGATAAATCCTACGAAGAAGCATTCACCTACTTCTGCATGGAGATCCAGCCCAAGCTGCAGCCCTACGCGGATGCGCTGAACCGGAAGCTGATGGCCAGCGAATATAAAGACCAGCTGGACCAGCAATTGTATTTCACCTACCTCCGCAACGTAAAAAAACAGATACAACTTTTCAACGAACAGAACATTCCCATCCAGGCGGAACTGAGCGTGATGGCACAGCAGTTCGGCGTGATCTCCGGCGCAATGACCATTAACGTGAACGGCCAGGAATACACGCTGCAGCAGGCCGCGAAATTCCTGGAAAGCCCGGACCGTAACCTGCGCGAAGAAGTGTTCACCAAAACCAATACCCGCCGCCTGCAGGATAAGGACAAACTGGACGAACTGTATTCAACCCTCGTTGCAAAACGTCACCAGGTGGCGCTGAATGCGGGTTACGGGAATTACCGCGACTATAAGTTCGTGGAGCTCGGCAGGTTCGAATACAGTAAGGAAGATTGTTTCCAGTTCCATACCGCCATCAAGGAACATATCCTGCCCCTGGTACAGCAGTCGCTGGAGCGGCAGCGCATTAAGCTGGGGCTGGACGAACTGAGGCCATGGGACAGCGATGCGGAGCCTGAAGGCACGCTGCCGCTGGAGCCGTTCAAGAGCGGCGAGGAAATGATCAACAAATCCATCCAATGTTTTAATGAACTGCGCCCGTTCTTCGGGGAATGCCTTACTGTGATGAAAGAAATGGGCCGCCTGGACCTGGACAGCCGTAAAAACAAAGCGCCCGGCGGGTATAATTGCCCACTGGCGGAAACCGGCGTGCCTTTCATTTTCATGAATGCCGCGGGCCAGATGAAAGACCTTACCACCATGGTGCACGAGGGAGGCCATGCCATCCATTCTTTCCTGAGCCACCCGCTGAAGCTGAGCGCATTCAAGGAATATCCTATGGAGATCGCGGAAGTGGCTAGCATGAGCATGGAGCTTTTCACCATGGACCACTGGCATATTTTCTTCGACAGCCCCGAAGAGCTTCGCCGCGCGAAGTTGCAGCAGCTGGAAAGGGCTATCACCATTTTCCCATGGATCGCAACGATCGATAAGTTCCAGCACTGGGTATATGAGCACCCGCAGCATACCGTGGAAGAACGTACTGTCGCCTGGACGCGTATCCTGGATGAATTTTCTCCCGGCAATGTGAACTGGAAAGGATTTGAGCACTTCCGTGCAAGCAGCTGGCAGCGCCAGCTTCACCTGTTTGAAGTGCCGTTCTATTATATCGAATACGGTATTGCACAACTGGGCGCCATCGCCATGTGGAAACAATACAAGGAGAACCCGAAGCAGGCGCTGGATAACTACGAAAAAGCGCTCAGCCTGGGCTACACCAAAACGTTGCGCGAGCTGTACACCGCCGCCGGCATCCGCTTCGACTTTTCGCCGGAATACGTGAAAGAGCTGGCGGGTTTTGTACAGCAGGAGATCGATAAGATCGTATAAAGCTGAACTTCGAAGTATAAAAAAGAGCGTGCCGTTAACAGCACGCTCTTTTTTTATATCGTTCCGAAAGAAGATCCGATCAATGGCAGGCCTTGCAAACCCCGCTCACCACTACTTCCACGTTGTGAACATCGTAACCTTTCGGCAGGGAGATCACGGGGATGTCCGTTTCATCGAGGCATTGCGTGCTGCCGCATTCTTCGCAGCGGAAATGCACGTGATGATCGTGATGCTCATGCTCCCGGCATTCAGACCGGCAGATGGCATACCGCACGGATGTGTCCGTGGTAGGGATCTTGTGCACGATACCTTTGTCCAGGAAAGTCTGGAGGGTACGGTAAATGGTCACCCTGTCAAAGGATTTCCCGCTTAATTTCTCAAAATCCGCATGTTCCAGCGCACCGTTGCTTTTCAGAAACAGCTCCAGTATTTTAACCCGCGTTTCCGTAATGCTCAGCTTACTGGACTTCAATAACTCTACAATGAGCTCTTTGTTCTTTGAAGGCATGTTAAAACTTTTTTATTCATGTACAAGGCGGTCAATATCCTTGATCAGCTTGTCTATATCTTTATTTTTCGTTCCCTCGTAAAGCCCGCGTATCTGCCCTTCCCCATCTACCAGCGCGAACCATTGGGTGTGAATAAAATCATCTTCACCGGTAAAATGCCCATCGTCTACCAGGTAACTTTCACGGGCCATTTTATACAGCTGCCGTTTGTTGCCGGTGAGGAAGTGCCAGTTCTTCGCATCCGCACCGTGTTTTTCGGCATAGGCCTTCAGAACAGGAATGGAATCATAATCCGGGTCTGAAGTATGGGACAGGATCATGAAGTTCGGATTGGATCTATAGGCGGCATATACCTTTTCCATATTCTTGTTCATCACCGGGCAGATATTGGTGCAGGTGGTGAAGAAATATTCCGCCACATAGATCTTTCCTTTCACATGGTCCTGCGTGATGGTATTGCCTTCCTGGTCTGTAAAAGAAAAACCCTGCACTTTATGGCCGGGTGTACCCAGCAACGGCAGTTTCTCTTTCCCGAAGAACTCGCCCGTACCTTCTTTGATCATCAGGCCCGAAAACACCATGAAACCAACGCTCAGCACAACGAAAAAGATGATATAGAAGATCGCTTTTTTTGACATATCAATTGGGCTTAAAATCTGACCTGTAAAGTTACGACTATTTGTTATTTGCCGATCAGCACCGCGTCGTCCAGGTTATAATATAATTCGTAAATGTTTTTCTCGTTGAGCCTTAGTCTTCCCCTGAACTTCACATAATCATCCGTTTCAAATTCCGGTTTGCCCGATCTGAATTTCAGGTTCATGATCGTTTCGGGCCCGGCCCCGCCGCAAAAGAAGCAGGAGCTGTTGGGATTGGCGGAAAGCACGTACATGCCGCCCTTCACGTCTACCGGTATCACATACCCGCTGATCGTGATGGTTTTCCCGTTCATAGCTTTGATGTTACGGGAAAAAGAAGGGTACAGCATGGGCATCTGCATCTTTTCGTCCCATTTGCGGTCGAAGATCACGTCAGACAATTGTTTCCAGGTAACGTTCACCGCCGCAGTGTCTGCGAAGGCGCGTGTTTCCGGGACGTCTATGGTAGATACCGGTACATCGCCGCCGGCCTGCTGTTGCAGGCGGAGCACCCGGCCCAGGTAGCCGGCATTAACGCCGTGTTTGCAATATTGGGAAATGTTGGAGCAGGAAACCAGGAAAAAGGCGATCACGCCCACTAGTATCTTTTCTGTTTTATGCATTGGCGAGTGTTTTAGAAATATTGAGCCTGAAAGCCCTTATTGCCGGGAACAGCGCAGCCAGCAGGCAGGCGGCCAGGATGGCGGCCGCGGTGTACAGGTCTGCGCCGGCAATTTTCCAGGCTTTTGAAAAATCCAGGTGATACTGCGTGAATATCTCCTGTTGCAGCAGGAATAAAGCGGCACGGCTCAGCAGAAAACCACCGGCAATGCCTGCCAAAGCCAGCATGGCCGCTTCCGAAAGCACGAGGCCCAGCAGTTTCAGCCTGCCGCAGCCCATGCTGCGCATCAGGGCGAGCTCGTAACGGCGTTCGTGCGTTCCCTGCACCAGCATCACAAAGATACTGCAGGCCGCCAGCGCGGCCAACAGCCATCCCAGGATGCGGAGTATCTCCGTGCCCGCACCCAGCAGCGATTGCAGGCGGTTCACCTCTATAGCGGGCACTGCTGCCTGCATATTGGTGTTTTCATTGATTATCCGCGGCAGCTGCAGTTGCGCCAGCGGGCTCCTGAACCTGATGAGCACCGCGGTGATCTGCTGCCCGGGATCTGCGCCAGCCATTTGCTGAATAGCCATTAAAGGTGTTCCGGCTCCACTGTCCGGCTGTTGATGGTCATCGTGCCCATGATGATCTTCGTTCTGTGAAGTTACGCCCGCCGCCGCTTCTTTTTCATGATCATGCTCAGCCTCTTTTTCTCCTGCTTCATGATCATGCTCATCGCGGTGGTGTTTCGCGGTCTCGTGGATGGCCCACACGCTTTCCAGCGGGGTCAGTATCAGCTGGTCTAGCGAAAGGCCTGTAACGGGAAGGATACCGGTCACTATGTACGCATGCTCTTCATGAACATGTCCCTTTTCGCCGAGGCCGTGCGTTCCTGCAAAGGTTTGCCCGATGGCCAGTCCCGTGCGCCTGGCGACCGTAGCGCCGATCACCGCTTCCATAGGTTTTGAAAACACCCTCCCTGCGGCTGGCTTTGCCTGGTATTTTTCAAGATAAGCCGGAGTGGTGCCGATGATGCGGTAACCATGGTAAGAATCGCCAAGGGAAAGAGGAATGGCCGATTCCACCAAAGGATGTTGCATAAAACGGCGGGCCTCTGCGAGCGAAATATTCCCGGTAGGCGCATCCAGGTTGTAGACGCTGCTGAGGATCAGCTGCAGCGGGCTGCCTTTGGCGCCCAATACCATGTCTATGCCGTCTATCTGTTTTTCCAGCTGCTCGCGCGACTGGCGGTTCAAAGAAATAAGCACCAGCAGCACAGCTGTGCTGCAAGCCAGCAGCAGCCAGCAAAGCACGGCGTAGAGCGGTTTATGGAGAAGGTTCTTAAAAGCGATGCGGATAATCATGAGAGTTGGATGTGGTCCCGGAAAAGTTGTTTCAGCCGGTTGTCGTGCGTAACGATCAGCAGGGCGGCATTTTGCTGTTGTGCCTGCGCGGCCAGCAATTGCGCAACGGACGCGCAGTTCTGGTCGTCCAGGCTGGCGGTAGGCTCGTCTGCCAGCAGCACCTGCGGGCTTTGCATGAGCGCCCGCGCGATGGAAGCTCGCTGCTGCTCGCCCTGGCTGAGATGCGCAGGCTTTTTATGCAGCAGCCCGCCGATGCGCAACGTATCCGCCAGCTGCAGCAAACGTTCCTTCGAAGCGTGTTCTTTTGCGAGGGAAGGCGCCAGCAACAGGTTTTCACGGATGCTCAGCGAGGCGATAAAATGCGGCTGCTGGAATACCAGCCCGATATTCTTTCCCCGGAAAGCGTCCATGGCAGCCGCTTTTAGCTGAGGCAGGGAAGTGCTTCCCACACGTACATCCCCGGAAGCAGGCCTGAGCAGGCCCGCCAGCAGATGCAAAAGCGTGGTTTTCCCGGTGCCGGAAGGCCCCGTGATGAGCAATGCCCGGCCGCCTTCGCAGGCAAGGTCCGGGAATTGCAGCAAACGCCCGTTGGGATGCGCATATGTAAGATTTTCGGTATAGATCATATCTTTTCCTGTTCCTGAAAGCAACAATGTTGCATTCAGCCGTTTAAGGATGGCTAAGATAGCCCGCCCTCTTGAATATTTTTATTAAAATTAAATTAAATTGCAACGATGTTGCAAAAGTATACTAGATTTGTTCCCTCACAAAATTAATTCCTGACCATGCGGATGAATCTTTTTAAATGGAACCTTGACGCGCTGGGCATCGGTGCGTCTCTCGCCTGCGCGGTGCATTGCGCCTTGCTGCCGCTGCTGATCACGGCTTTGCCCTTGCTGGGCCTTGAAATGTTTGAGAATGACCGCCTGGAATACGCACTGCTGGCGGTCTCATTTGCGGTGGGTTATACTTCGCTCATAAGAGGTTACCGGCATCATCACCGGCACATCTGGCCATTGGCCTGGTTCACGCTGGGGTTCGCCGGGCTGCTGGCGGGCCACTTCCTCGCTCCTGAAGGCCTCGAGCCATTGATCATTTCCACAGGCGCGCTGCTGATCGTTCTTGCGCATATGCTGAACCTGCGCGGATGCAAACGCTGCCGGTTGGAGCGGAAGGCAATGGCGGACGAGGCGGGAACGGACATGAGAAACGCCGATGCGGCGTAAGCGTCATCAACTATACTTTTCCTTTCACAAATTCAATTCTCCTGAAATGCCCGAAACACTGCAACTCACATCCCGGATGTTCCGGAAATTCCCGCCCAGGCTGCCTGTAACGGTGCTCAGCGGCTTCCTGGGAGCGGGAAAAACAACGCTTCTTCAACATATACTCCACAACCGTGAAAATCTTCGTGTAGCCATTATCGTGAATGACATGAGTGAAGTGAACATAGACGCGCAGATGGTGCGGAATACCGGCGCGCTGCATCATACGGAAGAAAAGCTCGTTGAGCTCAGCAACGGCTGCATTTGCTGCACCCTCCGCGAAGACCTGCTCTATGAAGTACGGCGCCTCGCGGAAGAGCGGCGGTTCGATTACCTGCTGATAGAATCCAGCGGCATCTCAGAACCTTTGCCTGTGGCGCAAACGTTCACCTATAAAGATGACAACGTCGGCATCGATCTTGGCGCATTCAGCACGCTGGATACGCTGGTGACCGTGGTGGATGCTTTTAATTTCAGGCAACACTTCAGCAGCCGCAACCTTTTACAGGATGAAGGCCTGACGGGCGACCCCGCGGACCAGCGCAGCATCGTGAATCTGCTCACCGACCAGATAGAGTTTGCGAATGTGATCGTGCTCAATAAATGCGACCTCGTGAGCGAAGCTGAGCGCAACATCCTGAAAGCCACGATCCGCAAACTGAATGCGGATGCGCGTATCGTGGAAGCGGAGCATGGCCGGGTGCCACTCGGGGACGTGCTCCACACCAAAAGTTTCGACTTCGATAAAACTTCACAAAGCGCCGGCTGGCTCGCCGAACTGGAAAAAGCGCATACCCCTGAAACTGAGGAATACGGTATTTCATCCTTTGTATACCGCAGCCGCGCACCCTTTCACCCTGCCCGCTTCTGGCATTTCATTCAAAACGGATGGCCAGGTAATATTCTCCGCTCCAAAGGTCTCTGCTGGCTGGCCAGCAGGCCGGATGTGGCCCTGAGCTGGAGCCAGGCCGGGGCTTCGCTGATGGCGGACCGTGCCGGTGTATGGTGGTGCACCATTCCACAGGAAGAACGGTATCAGGATAAAGCCGCCGCGAAGATCATCCGGGAAAGATGGCACCCGCTTTTCGCAGACCGGTACAATGAAATTGTTATCATCGGCCAGGATATGGACGTACAGCGGATCACCGCAGAACTGGACAGCTGCGTTTGCAATGACGGGGAAGTGAACGACTGGCTGGACGGTTCGGTGTTTGAAGACCCGTTCCCGATACTATAATTTAGACTAGTCTAAAAATAAATTTAGATTCGTATAATTTTCGATTTTAAATTTGTCTCATAAAATATAAAAATGCTCCCCAGATTTTTACATAGCCTGACTATATGTTTGTTCCTCACACCGGCCCTGGATGCTGAAGCACAGGGCCGGTTGAAGGGAACAGTGACCGCCGGCGAGCAGCCGGTACCCTTTGCCACTGTTGGGTTTAAAGACCTGAAGACCGGTGTGGTGACCGACGAAAAGGGCACTTTCGATTTGAAAGATGTGCCCGCCGGTAAAAGAACGTTGCAGGTGAGCGCAGTGGGATATGTTACAAGTGTGCAGACAGTAACCGTGAAACCAGCCGGCATCACCACTTTCAACGTAATTCTCCAACCGACTTCCTCCAATCTTAACGAAGTGGTGGTAAGCGGCACTTTACGCCCTGTGACCAAGATGGAAAGTCCGGTGCCGGTGGAGGTATATTCCCCGGTGTTCTTCAAAAGAAATCCCACCCCCAGCATTTTTGACGCCTTGCAGAATGTGAACGGCGTGAGGCCGCAGCTGAACTGTAACGTGTGCAATACGGGGGACATTCATATCAATGGCCTGGAAGGCCCTTATACCATGGTAATGATAGATGGCATGCCGATTGTAAGCGCGCTTTCAACCGTGTACGGCCTTTCCGGCATACCCAACAGCCTGGTAGACAGGGTGGAGATCGTAAAAGGACCGGCTTCCACGCTCTATGGCTCCGAAGCAGTGGCCGGGCTCATCAACATCATTACCAAATCGCCCGCCACCGCCCCGAAATTCACGGCAGACGTGATGGCCACCAGCTGGCGTGAATACAGCGCAGACCTGGGATGGCGCTTTAATGCGGGCGAAAGGGCGCAAGCGCTGCTGGGCGTAAACTATTTCAACTACCAGGACCCGATAGATAACAACGGCGACGGCTTTACGGACGTGACCCTGCAGCACCGCGTATCTGTATTCAATAAATGGAACTTTAACCGGAAGCACGACAGGGTAGCGTCTATTGCGGCGAGATATTTCTATGAAGACCGCTGGGGCGGGCAAACCCAGTGGAACAAATCGTGGCGCGGAACGGACAGCGTGTATGGGGAAAGCATCTTCACCAGCCGGGTAGAAGTGTTAGGCCAGTACCAGTTGCCCACGAAGGAGCATATCATGTTCCAGACCTCCTTTAACTACCACGACCAGAACTCCGTGTATGGCACAACGGTATTCCTCGCCAAACAGACCATCGCATTTGCGCAGCTCACCTGGGACAAACAGGTGGGCAGGCACAGCCTGCTGGCAGGTGTGCCTTTCAGGTATACGTTTTACGACGACAACACCGTGGCCACGATGGAGAAGGGGGAGAACAAAGCCGATAAGACCTTCCTGCCCGGCGTATTTGTACAGGACGAGATCAAGCTGGCAACGGGGCATAACCTGCTGCTGGGGGCGCGTTACGACTATAACTCCCTGCACGGCAATATATTTACGCCGCGCCTGGCTTACAAATGGGCGCCCAACTACCGTAACGTGCTGCGGCTGAATGCGGGCACGGGTTACAGGGTAGTATCCCTCTTCACGGAAGACCATGCGGCCCTGAGCGGGGCGCGCACGGTGGTGGTGCAGTCGGAGCTGAAGCCCGAGCGCAGCTGGAACGCGAACCTGAACTACACCAAGAAGATCCCGCTCAACAACGCTTTCCTCAACCTGGATGCCACGGCCTTCTACACTTACTTCACCAACCGCATCATGCCCGACTACTCGAAGCAGGACACCATATTATATGACAATCTCCGGGGACATTCCATTTCAAAAGGCATCAGCCTGAACGCGGATGTGATGTTTGCCTTCCCGCTGAAGGTGATGGCCGGCGCCACCCTGATGGACGTGTATCAGAAAGAGGGTGATGTGAAAACCCGGCAGATGCTGACTGAGCGTTTCTCCGGTACCTGGTCCGTTTCCTATGCCTTCAGCCGGCTGGGGCTTACGGTGGATTATACCGGGAACATCTACGGTCCGATGCTGCTGCCCCTGCAGCCGCAAGACCCCCGGCCGGGCAAATCGCCGGTGTGGAGCATCCAGAATATACAGCTCACGAAAAAGCTGGGCAAGGAATGGGAGCTGTATGGCGGGGTAAAGAACCTGCTGAATTTCCTGCCGCCGAAAAATTCCATCGCCCATGCGCACGACCCCTTCGATAAAAGAACGGGTTACAATGCGGACGGATCGGTGGACCCCTACAATCTTCTTTTCGACCCGACCTACGTTTTTGCCCCGAACCAGGGCATCAGGGGTTTCCTCGGGCTCAGGTTCACCCGTCAATAGTTCTGAAGCCAGATACCCAATACAAAAAGTGCAGCACCATTATATATGGACGCTGCACTTTTGTCATTATCGTACATTTTGCGCTATTGCTTTGAATAGCAGCCAGTTATTTTATTTGTGTAAAACGGCTATTAAAGGCTGAGGCCTATTTTTATGCCTAAATGGACGCTGGGAAGCACGTTCCACAGGTCGTTCTGCTCGGTAGTGATGGAGGTACCGTTCACCGAATGGTTGGTGTACTTGTATTGTTTCCCGCGGATGCCTACGCCGAGGTAGGGGTCCAGGATGTACTTGTCTCGTTTGATCTGGCGGCCGAGCAGGAACTGGATGCCGTATACATGTTTATCGGCGCTGTTCACATACACGGTATTTTCGAAGTTTAC
>CBFHAF010000076.1:0-10848 GCA_965653435.1 uncultured Chitinophaga sp. | reverse complement strand
CGCCGCCGTTGAAGCCCACGTCGTACGCCCCTGTGCTGGTAGGGTAACCCTGGCCCCATATGATGCCGCCGCCGTAAAAATTGCCGCCGGCGTCGTAGGTGGCCGTATATCCCCAGTTATCAGCACGGGAACCGGTAAGCGTTGCAAAAACCACGGTTGGGTCTATCACCAGGGGGTATTGCGGGTCGTACCGGCCGGATACTTTATAGCTCACTATATTGCCGGAAAGCTGGTAATCCACTTTCACCGTTTTCCGCATGCCGTTTACGTATTGGTATGCGTAAGGCGCCAGCTCTATGGCTTCGCCAACGGAGGTAAGGATATGCAGGGTGTTTTTTTTGAGCGTTACAGAGGCGGCGCCGTTGTATTGCAGCTTCACGTTGCCGGGATTGCCGCCCGGGTGCACGATCACGTCGTATTTCAACTGGCCGGACTCGGAGTACACCTGCACGTCCACGTCTGGGTACATATTCCTGTAGAGGATATTCGTATAGGCGCCGATCCCGGATTTCCATTTGGACGGGTCTTTGCCGATAATATAATTGATATTGTCCTGTGTGGCTTTGGAAGGGATGATCTCCGGGCTGGCGGCGGCATTCAGGAACTGTATGTCGTAGGAGTGGCCCCTTACCCTGCCTGGCACCGGGGGATTGCCTCCGCCGGGAATGGGTTTTGCCGGAGGGCGCACCCTGTTATTGGCGGTAGTGTTCTGTTTATCTTTCGGCACACCGTCAGGATAATAGGTATATCCTGAGGAATCCTTTGCTGTGCCATGGCGCGACCTTTCCAGGCGTTCCAGGTCTTCGGGGTGCATCATTAAAATCCTGAAGCTGTTGTTGCGGAGGAAAATACTGGCGCCGCCCAGGGAAGCCCTGTACCTGAAATCCGTATTCCATTGCCCTTTGTTTTCCACAAATTCCAATGGGGAAGAATTTGGGCTGTGCTGATGGTCCTGTGAAAAAGCAGGTGTTCCAATCATCATAACCAGTATCCAAACTTGCAAAGCACTGATAGGACCGGTAGGGCGCGAAGATTTCAAGCGGTTTCGTATTTAAGATTGTGCCTAGTAATAACTAATATACTTTATTTAACGGATAGAACCGTCAAAATGTTACGGCAGCTGTATTGGTTGGCGACTGGCAGAGGACGGTCCACGAAGGTATTGGGCAAGCAACATATTCAGGATCAACCATCCCTGCCAGTCATTCCGAGAATTCAACGTAAAAGCCGTCATGATATTTTGCTCCATGCAGATTTTGACCTTTGTGTGGCCAGAAAATCGTGCAAGGGTTTATTTTCTGGAAGTTCCAGGTCGGGGTCTTCGGAGAGTATCTTTTCGGCGCAGTCGCGGGCGGCCTGGAGCATGGCACGGTCCTGCACGATGTCTGCCAGCTTAAGGTCCAGCAGGCCGCTCTGGCGGGTGCCTTCAATGTCGCCGGGCCCGCGCAGCTCCATGTCTTTTTCCGAGATCACGAAACCGTCGTTGGTCTGTACCATTACTTTCACTCTCTCCTGGCTGTCTTTCCCGATCTTGTTGCCCGTCATCAGGATGCAGTAGCTCTGCTCCGCCCCCCTGCCCACGCGCCCGCGCAGCTGGTGCAGCTGGCTCAGCCCGAAGCGCTCGGTGCTTTCAATGACCATTACGGATGCATTGGGCACGTTCACGCCTACTTCTATCACGGTGGTAGCCACCATGATCTGCGTATCGCCGGTCACGAAGCGGTGCATGTTGGCATCTTTCAGCTCGTTGGTCATGCGGCCGTGCACCATGCTGATGTAATATTTCGGTTCGGGAAAAAAGGCCTTTACTTCGTCGTACCCTTTCGTAAGGTTTTCAAAATCAAGGGTGGCGGATTCTTCGATGAGCGGATAAACGATATACGCCTGCCGCCCTTTGCGGATCTCCTCTTTGATAAAGTCCATCACCTGCGGCCGCTGGTATTCGGTGCGGTGAACGGTGGTGATGGGCTTGCGGCCCGGCGGCAGCTCGTCTATGACGGACACGTCCAGGTCGCCGTATACGGTCATGGCCAGCGTACGGGGAATAGGCGTGGCGGTCATCACGAGAATATGCGGGGGCATATCGTTCTTTTCCCAGAGGCGCGCGCGCTGCGCCACGCCGAAACGGTGCTGCTCGTCCACTATAGCCAGGCCCAGGTGATGGAACTTTACTTCGTTTTCCAGCAGGGCATGGGTGCCGATGAGGATATGGATGTTCCCGGCCTCTGTATCGGCCAGTATCTGTTTACGGGCCTTTCCTTTGATGTTGCCGGTGAGCAGCGCCACTTTCAGCGGCATGTCTTTCAGCAGCTCAGAGATCCCTTTGTAATGTTGTTGGGCCAGTATCTCGGTAGGCGCCATCAGGCATCCCTGGAAACCGTTGTCTATGGCTATCAGGAGTGAAAGAAGGGCCACCATGGTCTTCCCGGAGCCAACATCCCCCTGCACGAGGCGGTTCATCTGCCGGCCGGTGGTCGTGTCTTTCCGGATCTCTTTCAGCACGCGTTTCTGTGCGCCGGTGAGGGCGAAAGGCAGGTGGTTATTATAAAAGGTATTGAACACATCGCCTACGGCGTTAAAGATGAACCCGTGGCTGGCCTTATGGCGGCGGATCTTGAGGCGGCAGATGCGGATCTGCGCCAGGAAAAGCTCTTCAAACTTCAGCCTGCGTTGCGCCTGCCGGGCCTCCTCTTCCGTAGCGGGGAGGTGTATCTTGAAATAAGCCTGCGACCGCGGCATCAGCCGGAACTGCTGGAGAACCGGCTCCGGGATGTTCTCCCTGATCTCCGAAAGCGACAGCTGTTCGAGCAGGTTATGCGTCAGCTTGCCGATAGCTTTGGCGGTAAGGCCGCGGGCTTTGAGTTTTTCGGTGGTGTAATACACCGGCTCCAGGTGTTGTTTGCCGGTGGCGATCTCCTCGGTGAGCAGGTCCATTTCAGGATGGGCCATCTGCAAAATGCCGTTGAACTGCGACAGCCTGCCGAACACGAGGTAACCGGCATTCTCCCGCAGCGACTTCTGCATCCATTGCCATCCCTGGAACCAGACTAGGTCTATGCGGCCCGTTTCGTCCTGCAGCGTGGCCACCAGCCGCTTGGAGCGCTTATCCCCCATTACTTCCAAATGCACGATGCGCCCCCTGATCTGCACGAATTCTTCCATGCCGCTGAGGTTGCGGATCTTTTCCACCTTGGTGCGGTCCACATACCGGAAAGGGTAATATTCCAGCAGGTCGCGGAAAGTATGGAGACTGATCTCCTTCCGCAGCAGTTCGCCCCGCTGGGGGCCTACGCCTTTCAGGTATTCGATCGGATTGGGCAATATGGAAGATATATAACTCAAATGCGCATCTTGAATGAGGGTACGAAGTACGGCAATTTCAGAAAAAAAGGCAAACGGCAGCAGCGCATAAAAAAGGCCGGCCCGGATGCAACGATGCTTCCGGGCCGGCCAGTATCATAAAAATAATTATTCAGCGATCGCTTCCACTTTACCTTCCACGAACAGCTTCATCCATTCAGAAGTAACGGATTTGGGCCTTTCGAGGGAGAGGTTCAGCGCACGGTCCCAGCAGAGGGAAGCCAGCACGCCGAGGGCGCGGCTAACGCCGAACAGTACGGTGTAGAATTCATATTCTTTCAGGCCGTAGTGCAGCAGCAGTGCGCCGGAATGTGCATCCACGTTAGGCCAGGGGTTTTTCACCTTGCCCAGGTCCTGCAGAATGGTGGGTACGGTATCGTAGATCGCCCAAACGATGCGCACGAGCTCATCTTCGGGTAGGTGTTTCTTCGCGAACTCCATCTGCGCGGTGAAGCGGGGATCGGTTTTGCGCAAAACGGCGTGGCCGTAGCCCGGCACCACTTTACCTTCGGAGAGGGTCTTTTTCACGTAGGCCGCGATCTGCTCCTTGGTGGGAACGCCGCCGCCCAGTTCTTCGCGCATGCTCAGTATCCACTTGATCACTTCCTGGTTGGCCAGGCCGTGCAGGGGGCCTGCAAGGCCGTTCATACCGGCAGCGAACGACAGGTAAGCGTCGCTGAGGGCGGAGCCTACAAGGTGCGTGGTGTGGGCGCTCACGTTGCCGCCTTCGTGGTCCGCATGGATCACCATGTAAAGGCGCATCAGTTCTTTAAATCCTTCGTCCGGGTAACCCAGCATATGGGCGAAGTTGGCGGCCCAGTCCAGCATGCCATCAGGCTGGATGTGCTTGCCTTCTTTGTACTTGCGGCGGTAGATATAAGCGGCTACACGCGGCAGGCGCGCGATGAGGTTCAGTGTGTCCTCATACATGTAGCTCCAGTAATCTTTTTTGTTCATGCCGTCCGCATACGCTTTTGCAAACACGGATTCGGTTTGCAAGGCCATAACGGCCACGGTGAACATGGTCATGGGATGAGTGGAAACAGGCAGCGCTTCGATAGCGTCGAATACATGGTTCGGCACGTGGCTGCGGCGGCCCAATACGCTGCTCAGGTTCTGCACATCCGCTTCGGTAGGCAGTTCGCCCATCAGCATGAGGTAAAATAATCCTTCCGGCAGGGGCTCTGCGCCGCCCGGGGCTTTCGGAAGATGTTCCCTTAATTCGGGTATGGAATAACCGCGGAAGCGGATACCTTCGTTGGCATCCAGCAGGGAGGTTTCGGTAACCAGCCCGGTGATCCCGCGCATGCCCTGATAAACCTGGGCCACTGTAACATCATCTACTTTCTTTGTACCATGATTCTTGAGCAGGTCCTTTACCTCTGCGCCCAGTTCATCTGCTTTAGCCTTGAATTTCTCTTTTATATAACTCATTTTCCCGCAATGATTTAGAAAAATTAACGAAATCGATCAATGAACAAAAGTAATGATAAATCATAAAAACCCTACCCTTTAGGGGAGATTTAACGTATAATTTCAAGCTTTTGATCAAAAATCATCAGAACAACTACTTCGGGGCGCGGAAATAGAGATAAAGGGCCAGCCCGGCGAAAACGAAGTTGGGTATCCATGCCGCCAGCAGTGGGTTCAGATCGGCTTTAGTGGCGAATACGGTGGAGAATTGCATGAAGAGGATATACATGGCGGAGATCACGATGCCCAGCGCCAGGTGCAGGCCGCTTCCGCCCCTCACCTTCTTGCTGGAGATAATGGCCCCGATCATTACAAGGATGATCACCGCAAAGGCGGCGGAGGTCCGCCGGTGTTTTTCAACGTAATAAACGTTCAGCCCTTCCGCCCCGCGCAGTTCCTCCCTTGCCAGGTAACGGTTCAGCTCGGGGGTGGTCATGGCCTGCTCTTTATTTTTTTCCTCAATCAGTTCCGCAGGGTGAAGGGGTATCTGTATGGTGGTATCGTTGCGGGTATGCAGGGTTTCGCGCATACCGTTGATGGTGCGCACGGTAATGAAATCCAGCTTCCATTTGCGGCCCACGGAATCCCAGGAAAAACGGTCCGCCTTGAGGTTATAGATCACCTGCTGGCCTTTGATGCGCTTCATCACGAAATTGGAACCGTTCTTATAGTTGGGGTCGTAATAACCGAAGGTGATATAGGTAAGGCTGTCTACCCGCATGGTCCTGTCTTTCAAAGCCTCCGCGTCTTTGGGCGCGCTCACGTACTTATTCTCGAAGGTGGTGCGGATGCGGTTGGCCGCCGGCACTACCCAGCGGTTGGCCGCCCAGAGAACGGACGCAAAAAGTATAGCCCCCACCCAGTATGGCCGCAGGAAACGCCTGAAGCTCACGCCCGCGCTCAGTATGGCCACGATCTCCGTTTTGTATGCCAGCTTGGAAGTGAAAAAGATCACCGAAATAAAAATGAACAGCGGGAAAAGCAGCGCCGCGATGTGGGGAATGAAGCCGATATAATAGTGCATGAACACGAACCCGATGGACAGGTTGTGCTCCAGGAAGTCGTCGATCTTTTCCGTGATGTCTATCACTACCGAGATCACCAGCAGGATCATCAGGGAATAAATGAACGTGCCGATGAACTTGCGTAATATGTACCAGTCTATCTTCTTCATGTTGTTAGGCAACCGGGCTTAAAGGTGCAAAGCTAGTATTCCGCCTGCATCTAATATGCAATTTTATTCTATGATGTGCAATTTTAACATAAATACTACAGCCTTGTTTTGAGCTGAGGTATCACCCGCTGTTTCCAGGCGCCGTAAGTGCCCTGCAAAATTTGTTCCCGCGCGGCCTTGACCAGTTCCAGGTAAAAGCAGAGGTTATGGATGCTGGCCAGCGTCATGCCGAGGATCTCGCCGGCAACGAACAGGTGGCGCACATAGGCTTTGGAGTAGTGCTGGCTGGCAGGACAGGGATTTTGTTCATCCAGCGGGCTGAAATCGTCCGCCCATTTTTTATTGCGGATATTGATGACGCCCTGCCAGGTGAAGAGCATGCCGTTGCGCCCGTTGCGGGTGGGCATTACGCAGTCGAACATATCGATGCCCAGCCCGATGTTCTCCACGATGTTCCAGGGCGTGCCCACACCCATGAGGTAACGGGGTTTTTCCACCGGCAGTATTTCGGTCACCAGCCCGCACATTTCATACATCTCCGCTTCCGGCTCTCCCACGCTCAGCCCTCCTATTGCGTTGCCCGCACAGTTGCGGGAAGCGATGGCTTCGGCGGATATCTTCCGGAGGTCTTTAAAGGTGCTGCCCTGCACGATGGGAAACAGCGTTTGTTCGTGCCCGTATTCCGGGGATGTTTCGCCGAGGCGTTTGATGCAACGGTCCAGCCAGCGGTGGGTGAGCTCCATGCTGCGCTTGGCATAGCCGTATTCGCTGGGGTAAGGCGGGCACTCGTCGAAGGCCATGATGATATCGGCGCCGATGGTGCGCTGGATGTCCATCACATTCTCCGGGGTGAACAGGTGGCGGCTGCCGTCTATATGGCTTTGAAAAACCACGCCTTCTTCCTTGATCTTGCGGTTGGCGGCGAGGGAAAACACCTGGTACCCGCCGCTGTCCGTGAGGATGGGGCGGTCCCAGCCGTTGAATTTATGAAGGCCGCCGGCCTTCTTCAGCACTTCCATACCGGGGCGCAGGTAAAGGTGATAGGTGTTGCCGAGGATGATCTGCGCGTTGATGTCGCTGCGCAGCTGCTCCTGGGTAACGGCCTTCACGGAGCCTACGGTGCCTACGGGCATGAAAATGGGCGTCTGGATGGTACCATGTCCGGTAGTGATGGTACCGGCCCTGGCGCCGGAAGGATCGGTGGTGATAAGATCAAATTGCAAGATGGTCTGTGTTTTTTCAGGGGGCAAAGGTATTGAATATCCTAGTATTAATTTTTCCACAACCTTACATAGATAAATAAAAACATATATTTTTGCCCCCTATGTCGGACAACCTGGGGATTATCATTTTTTATGTTTTCGCCGCTGCGGCGGGAATTCAGGTATTGTATTACCTGGTCTTTTTTTCGAGAGTAGCGTTCTACAAACGCCGGTTTGATGAAGATCATCCGCCGCAGGAAGCCCTGTCTGTCATCATTTGCGCCAAAAATGAAGAAAGAAGCCTTCCCAAGAACCTTCCCACCGTGCTGCAGCAGCGTTACCACATCCATCAGCAGCCGGAGTACGAAGTGATCGTGGTGAATGACAATTCGGAAGACGATTCCAAATACTACCTCGCCTCCATCGAGAACGGTTATCCCCACTACCGGCATATAGAGATCAAGCAGACCGCCCAGTTCATTCCCGGCAAAAAATACCCGCTTTCCATCGGCATAAAAGGCGCCAAATACGATACCGTTGTGCTTACGGATGCCGATTGCAAGCCCGGCAGCACCTACTGGCTGTCCATGATCTCGCAGGGATTCGTGAACGGCAAGGAGATCGTGCTGGGTTATGGCCCTTATTACAAAAAGCCCGGCTTCCTGAACAAGGTGATCCGCTACGAAACGTATTTCAGCGCCCTGCAATACCTTTCTTATGCCCTGGCCGGCATTCCTTACATGGGCGTAGGCCGCAACCTGGCTTATAAAAAAGAGCTCTTCTTCAAACATAAAGGCTTCACCGCCCACCAGCACATCGCCTCCGGCGACGACGACCTGTTCGTAAACCGTGCCGCCAACGGAAGCAATGTAGGCGTGGTGATCAACAAACACGCTTTCGCCTACTCCGAGCCGAAAACAAAGTGGAAACACTGGTTCGCGCAGAAAACGAGGCATATGAGCACCGGCAAACATTACCGTTTCGGCCACAAAGTGTTGCTGGGACTGTTCTCCCTCTCCCATTTCATCTTTTACCCCGCCATGATCGCGGCCCTGTTCTATGCCCCCATGCTGTACGTCACCCTGGGCGTCCTGGGCGGCAAGATCCTGATCCAGTCCGTGATCACCTTCTTTGCGCTTAAAAGGCTGGACGAGAAGGACTTGTTCTGGTACAGCTGGCTGATGGACATCCTCATGTTCCCTTATTATGTTATCTTCACGCCCGCATTGTTCTTCCAGAAAGGGAGAAGCAAGTGGAAATAGCATGGAGACCGTTTTAAAATATTTCAGCGATTTTACGCCCAAACAGCTGGACCAGTTCCGGGCGCTGGAGCCTCTTTACAGGGAATGGAATGAGAAGATCAACGTGATATCCCGCAAGGACATCGATTCCCTGTATGAAAAACATGTGTTGCATTCCCTCGCCATTGCGGCGGTGGCGGACCTTCCGGATGGCTTGCAGGTGCTGGACCTCGGTACCGGCGGCGGCTTTCCAGGCATCCCCCTGGCTATTTTCTTCCCTGAAGTGCATTTTCACCTGGTGGATTCCATCGGTAAAAAGATAAAAGTGGTGGAAGGCGTTGCCGAGGCCCTGAACCTTGGGAATGTGACCACCGCCCACTCCCGGGCGGAAGACATTAAAAACCGTAAGTTCGACCTCGTAGTGTCCCGCGCCGTGGCGCCTTTGAAGGACCTCTGGCAGTGGAGCAAGCCGCTGATCAAAAAAGGCGCGGCGGAAGACCGGCCGGGCGGCCTTATCTGCCTCAAAGGGGGCGACCTGGCGCAGGAGATCTCCGAAAGCGGCTGCCGGCCCAAAATGGTGAATATCTATAAACTCTTTCCCGAAGAGTTTTTCCAGGAAAAATATGTTGTTGCGGTAAGATAGCCCGGTCAGAACCCGATATCCTCGTCCGTATGGCTGAATTCAGTTTCCAGCGTGCAGTGGGTGATATTCATGTGATGCAGAACGTCTTTCAGCTTTGTTTTCAGCTCGGCCACCTGCTTCGCGGTCAGTTCCGGCTGAACAGTGACATGGGCGGTAAGGGCATTTTCCGTGGTGCTCACGGCCCAGATATGCACGTGATGCAGGTCTGCCACGCCGGGAACGGTTCTGGCAGCGGCCTCCACCTCCTGAATGGTAATGCCGGCGGGCACCCCGTCGAGCGATAAACGAAGGCTGTCGCGCAGCAGGCCCCAGGTGCCGTAAACGATCACTGCCATTACGAGCAGGCTCACGGCGGTATCTATCCAGTACTGGCGGGTGTAGATCATCAGCAGGCCTGCCGCCACTGTGCCGAGAGACACCAGCGCGTCCGCCACCAGGTGCAGGTAGGCGCCTTTCACGTTCAGGTCTTTTTCCTTATCGCGGAAGAAAAGCAGGGCGGAAGCCGAGTTGATGACAATGCCGATGCCCGCCACGATAGCCACCGGGCCGCCGGCCAGGGCCACCGGATGGCGGAACCGCATAATAGCTTCGTAACCAATGGCCCCGACTGCGATCAGTAAAATAATCGCATTTAATAATGAGATCAGGATGGTACTTTTGCGGTAGCCGTACGTATACACGCTGCTGGGCGGGATGCGGGCCAGGCGGAAAGCCAGCATGGAAAGTGCCAGGCTTGCCACGTCGCTGAGGTTGTGCCCCGCGTCGGACAAAAGGGCCAGGGAGCCGGTGGTGAAACCCGCAACCGCTTCCACGGCCACAAACGTGAGATTGAGGCCAATGCCCGCCAGGAAGGCCCTGTTCAGATTGGAAGCTCCAGTGGGAGCGTGAGCATGATCGTGCATTATCTTAAAAATACGAAGACCTGTTTAAAAAAAACGCGGCAGCATACAATAAGTGATCCGCTGGTTCGTCTACCTAACTAAGATGAACGAGTGGCTTTCCATAAAAAAACCCATGGCACTGGAACAAAACGAGCGCATACAGCGAACGGTGGAGAAGGAACGCAAACGGCTCCTGCAATTCATCCGCAAACGGGTGGATAATGTGGCCGATGCGGAAGATATCCTCCAGGACGTGCTGTACCAGTTCACCCAGTACCTCCGCCTGGGCACGGATATCGATTCACTGACCGGGTGGCTTTTTGCGGTTACGCGCAACCGTATTACAGACTGGTTCAGGAAAAAGAAAGAAGACCGGTTTTCGGACACGGCCATCGAAATGGCAGACGGCGAGGGGCCCCTCTACCTGTCAGACATCCTGCCGGACGCTTCCGCGCAAACAGACGTGCCCATGCTGCGCAAGTTCATGTCCGAAGCCATTACAGAAGCTATCGACGAGCTGCCGGAGGAACAGCGTTACGTGTTCCTGCAGCATGAGGTGGAAGGCCGTTCCTTCAAGGAAATTGCCGCGGAAACGGGCATTTCCGTGAATACGCTGCTAAGCCGCAAACGTTACGCGGTATTGAGCCTGCGCGAAAGGCTGGCGCAATTGTATAAAGAATTATTGAACGATTAAAAGTACTGACATGAAAAAATATATTGTGTGGAAAGTCCTGGGCGGCATTTTGCTGGGCGCTGTTTTCGTAACAGCCTTCGGTTTCGCCACCATGTACCTCTGGAACTGGCTGGTACCCGCACTTTTCTCGGGCCCCGTGATCACTTTCTGGCAGGCGCTCGGCCTCCTGATACTGTGCAA
>CBFHAF010000075.1:0-10955 GCA_965653435.1 uncultured Chitinophaga sp. | reverse complement strand
ATTTGCCACCGGCTCCATGATGGGCTCCGGCGGCTTCATTGTGCTGGACGAAGACCAGTGCGTGGTGCGCCACACCATGAGCCTGGCCCGCTTCTACCACCACGAAAGCTGCGGGCAGTGCAGCCCCTGCCGCGAAGGCACCGGCTGGATGAAAAAAGTGCTGCTGAACATCGAGAACGGAAAAGGCAAAATGAGCGATATAGACCTGTTGTGGGACATACAGCGGAAAATAGAAGGCAATACCATTTGCCCCCTCGGAGACGCGGCCGCATGGCCCGTTGCCGCCGCTATCCGCCACTTCAGGGACGAGTTCGAATGGCATGTGACCCACCCGGAAGAAGCGCTGAAACGCAACTTCGGGCTGGCGCATTATGCGGACCCGCTGCCCGTACCCGCGGCAGTGGTGTGATAAGGAAACAACATTATTTTTCTTTTTTACTTTTTTATAATGGCGGAAGAAAAGAAATTATTCAAGGTCAAGATCGATAACATACCGGTAGAAGTGGAGCCCGGCACCACTATCCTGAATGCCGCCCGCATGATCGGCGGCGATATTGTGCCGCCTGCGATGTGTTATTATTCCAAGCTGCAGGGCAGCGGCGGTAAATGCCGTACCTGCCTCGTAAAGGTATCCAAAGGCTCCGATGCGGACCCCCGCCCCATGCCCAAGCTGGTAGCCAGCTGCCGCACCACGGTGATGGACGGCATGGAAGTGGCCAATATCACTTCACCCGAAGTGCTGGACGCCCGCAAAGGGGTAGTGGAATTCCTGCTGCTGAACCACCCGCTGGACTGCCCCGTATGCGACCAGGCCGGTGAATGCGACCTCCAGGACCTCAGCTACGAGCACGGCGTATCAGCCACCCGCTTCGAATTCAAACGCAGAACTTTCGAAAAAGAAGATATCGGCGAGCACATCAAGCTGCACATGACGCGCTGCATCCTTTGCTACCGTTGCGTGTTCACGGCAGACCAGCTCACCAACAACCGCCAGCACGGCATCCTGGGCCGCGGCGACCACTCCGAGATCAGCACCTACATCAAAGCATCGCTCGATCATACCAATTTCATCGGCAACGTGATAGATGTATGCCCCGTGGGTGCGCTCACAGACCGTACCGCACGTTTCAAGAACCGTGTATGGTTCCTGAAACCGGTAGACGCCCACCGCGAGTGCCACGACCCGAACTGCTGCGGCAAAACGGTGCTCTGGATGCGCGGCGACGAGATCTTCCGTGTGACTGCCCGTAAAGACAAATACGGAGAAGTGGAAGCATTCATCTGCGACACCTGCCGTTTCGAGAAAAAAGATGTAAAAGACTGGGTGATCGAAGGGCCACGCAAAATTTCACGCCACAGCGTGATCTCACAGGGGCATTACGTGGGCGTGCACAAGCCGCATGAAACCGTGGTGAAAGTAATGGACGGCCGCCAGCCCAAGCTGCTGATGGACATCCATACCGTGAGCGAAGTGAACCAGCCCGCGGTGGACCTCAGCAAAATTGAAGGGCCCGCACACTCCACAGATTTTCCTAAACACAATGGCGTTCAATAAAGCGAGATATGGATCTGATGACATCATTTGACTGGTCTTTTGTAATTGAAAAACTGCTGCTGATCTCGGCAGTGCTGGGCCTGTCCCTGCTGATCGCGATGTACTCCACCTGGGGCGAGCGTAAAGTAGCGGCCTGGATTCAGGACCGCCGCGGCCCTAACCGCGCGGGCATCTTCGGTTTGCTGCAGCCGCTGGCAGACGGCGGCAAGCTGTTCTTCAAAGAGGAGATCATTCCCTCCACGGCCAACCATTTCTTGTTCGTGCTCGGCCCTTCCATGGCCATGCTTACCGCCTGCCTTACCAGCGCCGTTATTCCCTGGGGCGACGTGCTGTATTTCGGCGAACGTGCAGTGACGCTCCAGATCGCTGATGTGAACATCGGGGTGCTGTGGATCATGGCCGTTGTAGGCATGGGCGTATACGGCATCATGATCGGCGGCTGGGCTTCCAATAACAAATTCTCCCTGCTGGCCGCCTGCCGCGGCGCTTCGCAGGTGATCTCCTACGAGCTGCCGATGGGGCTTTCCCTTATTGCGCTGTTCATGATCAGCGGCTCCCTCAGCCTGAAAGATATCGTGGAGCAACAGCGCGACGGCGTTTGGTTCGTAGTGCTGCAGCCTATCGGTTTCCTCATATTCCTTATATGCGCATTCGCGGAATGTAACCGTACCCCGTTCGACCTTCCCGAAGCGGAAAACGAGCTGAACGGCGGCTACCACCTGGAATATTCTTCCATGAAACTCGGTTTCTACCTCTTTGCCGAATACATCAACATGTTCATCAGCTCCGCGCTGATGGCTACACTGTATTTCGGCGGGTACAGCTTCCCGTACATGGACAGCCTGGGCCTCAGCCCGAATATGGTGGCCTTCCTGGGCTTCTGTGCATTGTTCCTGAAAACATTCATTTTCATCTTCTTCTTCATGTGGGTGAGGTGGACGCTTCCGCGCTTCCGCTACGACCAGCTCATGAAGCTCGGATGGAAAGTATTGATACCGCTGGCTTTGCTGAATATGATCATCACCGGCGCGGTGATACTGTACCGCCAGAACGGGTTTAATTAATAACGCTGAAACTCTTTATATGCAAGCATTAACAAACAGGGCGCAACCGGTAGACAGAAGGCCCATGACATTCTGGGAAAAAATGTATTTACCGGCCATTGCCAAAGGCATGGGTATCACCCTTTCGCATATATTCAAGAAAAAGGCAACGGTAAACTACCCTGAAGAAAAACGTCCCTTCAGCCCGGTGTTCCGCGGCCTGCACATCCTGAACCGCGACGAGGAAGGACGCGAGCGCTGCACAGCCTGCGGCTTGTGCGCAGTAGCCTGTCCCGCCGAAGCCATCACCATGGAAGCCGCCGAGCGCCTGCCGGGTGAAGAGCACCTGTACCGTGAAGAGAAGTATGCCGCGCGTTACGAGATCAACATGCTGCGCTGCATCTTCTGCGGATTCTGTGAGGAAGCATGCCCCAAAGAGGCCATCTACATGACCGAGACTTTCGCACCGTCCAACTACCAGCGTAAAAGTTTCATTTACGGAAAAGACGACCTGCTGATCCCTGATCCTAAACATCCAATCACTGTAAACAAGTAAAATGGCAATGGGAATAGATCTGATTATTTTTACGGTGCTTTCTGCAATTGCCATTGCGGCGGCACTGGGCGTTATCCTGAGTAAAAACCCCGTGAACAGCGTGCTTTGCATGATCACCTGCTTCGTGGCCATCGCCGGGCATTACATTATGCTCAACGCGCAGTTCCTGTTCGTCGTACACCTTATCGTATACACCGGCGCCATCATGGTATTGTTCCTGTTCGTGCTCATGATGATGAACCTCAATGCAGATATTGAGCCCCAGAAGCACAACTGGCTGAAATATGCCGGTGCCATCAGCGGCGGCGCACTGATGCTGGTGCTGGTAGCCGCCCTGAGAGACGCCAGCGTACCGGCTATCCAGTCCGGCAACGCCACAGACATCGGGCTGATCTCCAACCTTGGTAAAACATTATTCACCAGTTACGTGGTACCCTTCGAGCTCAGCAGCGTGCTGTTCCTGAGCGCAATGGTAGGGGCTGTGGTCATCGGTAAAAAATAAAAAACGAATTCATGCCGGTTCAATATTACATCTTTCTCAGTATCGCCCTGTTCTGCATCGGGATCATGGGCGTATTGATGCGCAGGAATGCGATCATCATTTTTATGTGCATAGAGCTGATGCTGAATGCAGTGAACCTTTTGCTGGTAGCCTTCTCCAAAATGTGGGTGGATGCCGGCCGTATAGATGCAGCCTCCGCGCAGCTCTTTGTATTCTTTGTAATGGTAGTGGCCGCAGCGGAAGTTTCCGTGGGCCTGGCCATTATCGTGATGATGTACCGCAATACGCATTCGGTAGACATCAATATTCTCAGCAGACTGAAAAACTAGGAATTTAAAAATAGTATAGATCGATGATACATCTTGTTTGGCTGGTACCGTTCTTACCGTTGTTAGGTTTCCTGATCAATGGATTGGGCCGGAATTTTTTACCTAAATCGCTTACCGGCGTGATAGGTAGCGGCACTGTGCTGGCGGCTTTTGTGATCAGCCTGCTCATTTTCTTTGAAGTGCGGCAGCCGGGCTTCGCCCCGCAGGTGGTTTCACTGTTCGATTTCATCAGCGTTGGCAGCCTTCACATTCCCTTCGCTTTCCAGGTAGACCAGCTGAGCGCCCTGTTCCTGCTGATCATTACCGGCGTGGGATCGCTGATACACATCTACTCCACTTCCTACATGCATGAAGAAAGCAGCGAGAGCTTCGCGCGCTACTTTGCGTACCTGAACCTCTTCGTGTTCTCCATGCTTATACTGGTGCTGGGCGCCAACTACGTAATGATGTTCATCGGATGGGAAGGCGTGGGCCTCTGCTCTTACCTGCTCATCGGCTTCTGGTTTAAGAACATCAATTACAACAAAGCCGCCAACAAGGCTTTCATCATGAACCGCATCGGCGACCTGGGCTTTCTGCTCGGTATCTTCCTGCTTATCCAGCAGTTCGGTTCCGTTACTTTCCTTGAAGTATTCGAAAAAGTGCCCGCACTCGGAGAAGGCAGCGGCGTATTGTTCGCGATCGCCATGCTGCTGTTCATCGGCGCCATGGGTAAATCCGCACAGATACCACTGTACACCTGGCTGCCCGACGCGATGGCCGGTCCTACCCCGGTATCCGCACTGATCCACGCCGCTACGATGGTGACCGCCGGTATTTACATGGTGGCCCGCAGCAACGTGATCTATTCCCTGGCGCCGCATATCCAGGCGATCGTTGCGATCGTAGGCCTGGTAACAGCGCTGCTGGCGGCTTCCATTGCGCTGAAACAAAACGACATCAAAAAAGTACTGGCATACTCCACCGTAAGCCAGCTGGGTTATATGTTCCTCGCGCTGGGCGTTGGCGCTTACACTGCCGCCGTGTTCCACGTAATGACGCATGCCTTCTTCAAAGCGCTCCTGTTCCTTGGCTCCGGCTCAGTGATCCACGCGATGGGCGGCGAGCAGGACATCCGCAGGATGGGCGGCCTGAAAAAATGGATGCCGGTCACCAATTTTACTTTCCTTATCGGCTGCCTCGCCATCGCGGGCATACCGGGGCTGAGCGGTTTCTTTTCCAAAGACGAGATACTGGCACATACCTGGGGATATAACAAGATCATGTACGCCCTCGCGCTCATTGGCGCACTTATGACGGCCTTCTATATGTTCCGCCTGTATTACATCACCTTCACCGGCAAATTCCGCGGCACGCACGAGCAGGAACACCACCTGCATGAAAGCCCCGCCGCAATTACCCTGCCGCTGATCGTGCTCGCCGTGCTTTCCGTGATCGGCGGATATGTGGGCCTGCCCGAAGTGTTCGGCGCGCCGCACCTGCTGGCTGAATACCTCGGCCCGATCTTCGCGCCTTCCGCCCCGTACCTTCATGCGCACCATCTCAGCCATGGGCTGGAATGGGGACTGATGGGCCTGAGCACCGGCCTCGTGATCGTGATGATCCTGTTCGCCCGCAGCAAATTCATTAACTATGCAGACAGCGGAGCCGAAAACACCGGCATCGCGAAAGTGCTGGAAAATAAATGGTATGTGGACGAGCTCTACGACGCCATCATCGTAAAGCCTCTCATGGTGCTCAGCCGCTTCTTCCAGGATGTGGTGGAGAAGGCCGGGATAGATGGGCTTGTGAACGGCGTAGGCACCGGCGTGAAATGGGGCAGCCGCCAGATCAGGCTGCTGCAGAACGGCCAGGTGGGCTTCTACATCTTTGCCATGGTGATAGGTATGATCGTATTGTTTGTGATCAGTTTGTTTTTATAAATCAGTAGCGGATTAAGAAAAAGATATGTTGACAGTATTACTCATATTGATTCCTTTGATAACAGGTCTGATCACATTCGGACTGAAAGGGCCGGGTGCAAAGGTATTCAGCCTGTTGTCGTCATTAGCCACGTTGGCCATTGCAGCAGTGGCCTGGACGCAGTACCAGTCTGCCCCCGATTCCCTGCAATTCACAGCCGACTGGATACCGCAGCTGAACAGCCAGTTCAAAGTCGGGCTGGATGGGTTGAGCCTCATGCTGGTGCTGCTCACCACCATTTCCTTCCCGCTGATCTTTATCACCGTTTTTAGCCGGAACTACGAAAATGCAGGCAGCTTTTACGGTCTCATGCTGCTTTCACAAGCCGGCCTGCTGGGCGTATTTCTCGCCTATGATGCGTTGCTGTTCTATTTCTTCTGGGAACTGGCACTCATTCCCGTATACTTCCTCTGCTCTATGTGGGGTGGAGAAAGAGCGGTACCCGTTACATTTAAATTCTTCGTATATACCTTTGCAGGTTCCCTGCTGATGCTGGTAGGCATTATTTATATCTACTTCCAGACGCCGGGCTCTTTCAGCTGGCAGGCTTTCACCAGCCTTTCCCTGAGCAATGGCGAGCAATCCTGGCTGTTCTGGCTTTTCTTCGTGGCATTCGCCATCAAGATGCCCGTGTTCCCTTTCCATACCTGGCAGCCGGATACTTACGAACAATCGCCAACCCCCGTTACCATGGTGCTGAGCGGTATCATGGTGAAGATGGGCCTTTTCGGCGTAATGCGCTGGCTTGTGCCCGTGCTGCCCGAGGGCGTGTACATGTGGCAGGAAGCTGCCATCGTGCTGAGCGTGATCGGTATTATTTACGCCAGCTGCATCGCCATCATGCAATCCGATCTCAAGAAACTGATCGCGTATTCTTCCATCGCCCACATCGGGCTGATGAGCGCGGCCATCTTTGCGAATAACGAACAAAGCCTCGCAGGCGTGCAGGTGCAGATGTTCAACCACGGTATCAACATCATCGGATTGTGGATCATCGTGGAAGTGATTGAGCAGCGCCTGAAAATAAAGAACATGGCTGAGCTGGGAGGGATTGCCACCTATGCGCCCAAACTGGCCATCCTGCTGGTGATCGTGAGCCTGGCCAATATCGCCCTGCCGCTCACCAACGGGTTCATCGGGGAATTCCTGATGTTCAGCGGGCTGTTCCAGTACAATCCGTGGTTTGCGGCCATCGCGGGCCTGGCCATCATCCTGGCCGCCGTATATATGCTGCGCATGCTGCAGAAAGTATTGTTCGGCGAAGCCAACGCGCTTACTGCCACTACTACAGACCTGCGTGCCGGCGAAATGCTGGCCATGGCCTGTATCACAGCTGTCATCTTTGTGCTGGGCGTATATCCCAAGCCGCTACTGGACCTCGCGTCTGGCTTTGGTTTGCAGGAAGCCGTAACCGCTGTTATCCGCTGATTATTAAATTGAGATTCTGTAACGCTAAGATATGAACGCAATAATTACAACTGCTGTATTCGGGATTGTTCTGATGTTCGTGGGCCTGTTCGTAAAGAATAAGCAGCAAATAAAATATTTCGCCATCGCAGGTACCATCCTTGCATTCATTGCAAACTGGTACGACGGTATACTGGCCGGCGGCAGCAACGTAGTGCTGCACGGCATGGTAGAAGTAAGCAGCTTTTCCGTATTGTTCAACGGAGTAGCAATCGCTTCCACGTTCCTTTATTTCCTGCTGTGCGGCAGCGCATTCGAAAGGGTAGGGGAAGACGTTGCGGATTATTTTGCCCTGGTGTTCTTCATCCTCAGCGGCATCTCCCTTACCGCATCATACAGCAACCTGCTGATGCTGTTCCTCGCGATCGAGATCATTTCCATTCCCCAGTACATCCTGGCGGGCGCAGATAAAAAGAACCTGAAAAGCAACGAAGCTTCCCTGAAGTATTTCCTGACGGGCTCCTTCACCACGGGCATTATGCTGATGGGCATTGCCCTCATCTACGGCGCTACCGGCACATTTAACCTCCGCGAGATGGGCCTTGGCGCAGGAGATCTGAGCCCGCTTGCATTATGCGGCATCATCCTGCTGGCATTCTCCCTGTCCTTCAAAGTATCTGCAGCGCCTTTCCATTTCTGGACACCGGACGTATACGATGGTTCTCCCACCGTGTTCACCGCATTTATGGCCACCGTGGTAAAAGCGGCGAGCTTCGTGGCGTTCATGCGCCTCTTCTATGTGAGCTTCACCGGCGGCAACCTTACTTACCACTGGCAGCTGATCATCGCAATAATCACTGCCGCCACGCTGCTGATCGGCAACTTCACCGCGGTGTTCCAGCAGAGCGTGAAAAGGATGCTGGCGTATTCCAGTATCGCGCAGGCCGGCTTCATGCTGTTTGCCGTTGTGGCGAACAACGAAACCGCGACCCAGGGCCTGATATTGTACGCCGCGGCGTACAGCGTGGCTACCATCGGTGTGTTTGCCGTGCTGCTGAAACTGAAAGATTATACATTCGACGGATATAACGGCCTGGCCCGTAAAGAGCCTTTGCTGGCACTGGTGACCACCATCTTTTTACTGAGCCTGGCAGGCATCCCGCTGACGGCAGGCTTCTTCGCGAAATATTTCGTGCTGAGCGCGGCTGTGAAGGCTGGCGGATTGCTCTGGCTGGTGATACTGGGAGTGCTTTGCGCCGCTATCAGCGCCTACTATTATTTCCGCGTGATCATCGCCATGTATTTCAAAACCGGCGACCCCGGGACCCTGCCCGTTACCGGCGGTTTCAAAGCGGCGCTGTTGCTGGCCGCGGCCATCGTGATCACCCTCGGCATATTCCCGGGCCTGCTGCTGCAATTCCTGTAAGCAAAGGCATCCGTTCAACTGATTAAGCAGCACAACTTTAGCGGTTGTGCTGCTTTTTTTATGCCCCGCCATTCATCCCTAAAGGTGCTTTTGATAGGGGAAATCCGTTAACTTTATGCTAACCGTTGTTATGCGATTAAGAGATACATTTTCCCTCGCCATGCGCTCCATCAGCGCAAACCGCCTCCGGGCGGGGCTTACCATCTTTATTATTGCCTTTGGCATCATGGCGCTGGTGGGCATCCTTACCGCTATAGATTCCATCCAGAGCTCCATTTACAACAGTTTTGCCAGCATGGGGGCCAATGGCTTCTCCATCCGCAACCGGGAGCTGAAAGTGCGTATCGGCGGGCCGGGTAACGCTACCCGCGGTACCACGAAGAAAGGAAAAGTGCGCACCTCCAACCAGAATAAAGTGATCACCTTCCAGGAAGCCATGGCTTTTAAGGAACGTTACACTTTCCCGGCCGTGGTAAGCGTCTCTTTCAGGGCAGGAGGAAATATGACGGTGTATAAAGACGATAAAAAGACCAATCCCACGGTCCAGGTGATAGGCGGGGACGAGAATTATCTTGCCTTATCCAACTATGAGCTGACGATGGGCCGCAATTTTAATAAGGCAGACATCGAATCTGGCCGGAATGTAGCAGTGCTCGGCAGCGACGTGGCGAAGAAGCTGTTCGGAGACCATCCGGAAAGGGCCCTGAACGACAATATCCGTATCGGCAATGTGCGGTACAAGGTGATCGGGCTGCTGAAGGAAAAAGGTAGCAGTAATATGATGAGTGCAGACAACGTGGTGATCACCACCGTGACCAGCACCCGCCGGGTGTTCAACCGCCCCTGGGCTTCTTACCAGGTGAATGTGAATGTAGACGACGTTTCCAGGATGGACGCTGCCATGGGCGAAGCCACAGGCGTGTTCAGGATCATCCGGAAAATGGATATCAACGAAGAAAATAACTTCTATATGAGCCGCAGCGACAGCATTGCTGAGCTGTTGTTCCGCCAGCTCGGCACCGTTACCGTGGGCGCTGCGCTGATCGGGTTCATCACGCTGTTTGGTTCCGCCATCGGGTTGATGAACATCATGCTCGTGTCTGTGGCTGAGCGCACGCGGGAGATCGGGGTGAACAAGGCCATGGGTGCCACCGGCCCGGCCATCCGTCAGCAATTTGTATTCGAAGCGATTATCATCAGCGTGATGGGCGGTTTGCTGGGCGTTTTCCTGGGAATGATGCTGGGCAACCTGATGTCGCTGCTGCTGGGATCCGCCTTTGTGGTGCCCTGGCTGTGGATCTCCATGGGCATAGCGCTGTGCGGCATGGTAGGGCTTATTTCCGGGATTTATCCTGCAATAAAGGCTTCCAAGCTGGACCCTATCGTGGCCTTGCGATATGAATAGAATTTTATTGAACCGGTATAATAAAAGAGGGGGATCATCAACATAAGTTGAGATCCCCCTCTTTCTTTTCGCTCGGTACCTTTACAATGTCAATTCACCCGTTTCCATATCAAGCGCCGTTGCCTCCGGGTACTGTTTGGTGATGGCGCAGCATCCTGTGCGTTGACCGCTAGTACCAGGAAAATAGCGCAGAAGAATAATTGCAGATGTTTCATGCGCTCATTTGGATAATTTGATCCTTAAGCTTTTATAGGAGGGGGCGAGGGGAAAGGGCATAAAAAAAGCGCCCTGAATGTTTCAGGACGCTTTTTCAATATCTGGTTGAGCAGATTACTCGGAAACCACTTCAAATTCCAGCTCAGTTTCATTGCCTTTGCCGAAATCGAGGCGGGCTTTGTAGGTGCCCAGTTCTTTCACGTCGCCGATGATGTGGATGCGGCGGCGGTCGATCTCATAACCTTTCTGTTCTTTGATAGCACGGGCGATCTGAACGCCGGTAACACTACCGAAGATCTTGCCGGAAGTACCGGTTTTGGCACCGATCTTCACAGGAGAAGCTTTCAGTACTTCAACCACTTTCGCGATCTCAGCCAACATCTTCTCTTCCTTCACCTTAGCTACTTTCAGACGCTCGTCCAGTTGCTTCAGGTTGGAATTGCTTGCTTCAACGGCAAACTTTTGAGGGATCAGGAAATTCCTGGCGTAACCGTTCTTCACGGTCACCAGTTCATTCTTCTGGCCCAGATTATCTACGTCTTGTATTAAGATTA
>CBFHAF010000074.1:0-10994 GCA_965653435.1 uncultured Chitinophaga sp. | reverse complement strand
GGAAGAAACTGCTGCCACCACATACGTCAGGGCTGCCCACTTCAGGGCGTCCTTGGCCATATCATGCTCCTGCCTGTAAGTGATGCCCGCACTGTCCAGCCATTTCAGCGCCCGGTTCGAAGCGTCGAACTCCACAGGCAGCGTAATAACGGAAAAGAGGGTGGTAACGCCGAACAGGATAATGCCCGCCAGCAGCAGCTGGGGAAATGCTGATACCATCAGGATGCCCACCACCAGTACGATCTGTACCAGGTAGGAGCTCACCTGCACCACGGGCACGAGCTTGGATCGCATGGTAAGCCATGGGTAAGCCGTGGCATGCTGTACGGCATGGCCGCATTCATGGGCCGCTACCGCCGCCGCCGCTACACTGGCCGTTCCGTATACATCCGGGCTCAGGTTCACGACCTTGGTGGCCGGATTATAGTGGTCGCTCAGGAAACCCTCGCCCTGCACCACCTTCACGTCATAGATCCCGTTGTCCTTCAGCATCTTTTCGGCGATCTCGCGGCCGGTAAGACCAGAGGAAGTGGCTACCTCGCTGTATTTTTTGAATTTGCTCTTCAAGACATAGCTCACTAACGCACTGATCCCCACGAAAATCAGGGATATGATCATTATACTCATGTCAGGTACCATAGTCTATTGCTGTTTTGTTTAGTTCTTGTTATAAAATTACCCTTTATTTCTATCAAATCCCCTACCAGTTGCCAAAACTGCCAGTTCTGGTACGTAACCGGCAGGTTACATAAAGGAATTTGTCAGCGCAAAAAATTAACACTGCCACTTTGGCCGGAACACACCAGTTTTCCCCCAGTTCCCCCCACAATATTAATAGTTATTTTAAATTATAATATGCGCGAAAATTAATATATCAAACCCCATATTACCACCCCTCTCTATCAATAATTTACGAAAGCTTATAAGAAATTATTTGCAGGCGAAACAGGCTACAACAGGGGCTTCCAGCCGACTGACTGCCAAAGGAATTAACACGTTAAAAGTTATTAACATCCATTAAATAAACTTTTTTATTCTGAACCCATTTAGTAATTTAGTCCTGAATTTAATGGGTTAGTAAGTAGAAAGAGTCAGCGGAATCTTCCGTTGGCTCTTTTCTCTTTTTAGCGTTTTTCTTTCCAGAGAAGCACGCATTTTTTTCCTTCTCCACATCAAAAATCAACAATCGCTCTCTTCTCCTTTTTTTCATTTTACTTTGTTGCATGAGTAAAATCAGAACAGCGTTTTTTTGCCAGAACTGCGGATATGAATCAGCCAAATGGACGGGTAAATGTCCTTCATGCAATCAGTGGAACACTTTCGTGGAAGAAAAAGTTCAGAAAGATATTCCCATGCGGCAGATGGAATGGAAAGCGGAAAGCCCGTCCGCTTTCAAAGCACCCCGCACCGTACACCTCGACGCTGTGGAAGGACTGGAGGAAAAACGCTGGCTCACACCCGATGCTGAACTTAACAGGGTGCTGGGAGGCGGCATAGTAGCGGGTTCGCTGGTATTGGTAGGCGGTGAGCCGGGCATCGGCAAATCCACTTTGTTCCTGCAGAACGCTTTGTTGCTGAAAGGTATTAAAACACTGTATATCAGCGGCGAAGAAAGTGAACAACAGATCAAGATGCGGGCAGACAGGCTGAAGATCAGCAACGAAGAGTTTTATCTCCTTACGGAAACTTCCACGCAGGTGATCTTCCAGGAGATCAAAAAACTACAGCCCGATCTCGTGATCATCGATTCGATACAAACCCTTCAATCGCCGCTGATCGAATCAGCCCCCGGAAGCGTTTCGCAGATACGCGAAACCGCCGCCGAAATGCAACGTTTCGCGAAAGAAACCAATACCCCCGTTTTCCTCATCGGCCACATCACGAAAGACGGCGCCATAGCAGGGCCCAAGATATTGGAACATATGGTGGACACGGTATTGCAGTTCGAGGGCGACCAGCATTACGCCTACCGCATCCTGCGCACCATCAAGAACCGCTTCGGGTCCACCGCCGAACTGGGCATTTACGAAATGACGGGCGCCGGGCTCAGGCAGGTGAACAATCCTTCGGAGATACTCATTTCACAGCGCGACGATATGCTCAGCGGCGTAGCCATCGCCTCCACCATCGAAGGGCTCAGGCCGATGCTGGTGGAAGTGCAGGCGCTGGTAACACAATCCGTTTACGGCACCCCCCAGCGTACCGCCACCGGCTTCGACCTGCGCAGGCTGCAGCTGTTGCTGGCCGTGCTGGAGAAACGCGGCGGATTTCATTTTGGCGTGAAGGACGTTTTTCTCAATATCGCGGGAGGCCTCAGGATTGAAGACCCCTCCATCGACCTGGCGGTGCTGGTGGCGTTGCTCTCGTCGTTCGAAGACACTGGCGTTTCGCACAAGAACTGTTTTGCAGGGGAAGTAGGCCTCAGCGGTGAGATCAGGGCGGTGAACCGGATAGAGCAGCGTATTGCCGAAGCTGAGAAGCTGGGCTTCGAGAAGATTTTTATCTCCAAGTATCACAAAAAAGGCATTGATTTCAGTAAATTGAATATAGAAGTGGTGCCGCTGGGAAGGGTGGAAGAAGTATACCGGCTGCTCTTCTGATCCGGCGCCTGTTTGTTAACCTAAAACCTTCATCATGCTGCAGGCCTTCTTGCACCTGTTTTACCCGCATACCTGCGAAGGATGCGGGCATGAGCTCAGCCGTACGGAAAAGATATTGTGCATCCGCTGCTCGTTGCAGCTGCCGGCCACCGGCTTCCAGAAAATTGCCGGTAATCCCGCTGAAAAGATATTCTGGGGCAGGGTGCCCATGCAGCACGCAATGGCCGGGTATTATTTTTACAAGCAGGGCGTGCTGCAGCAGCTCATTCACAGTTTCAAATACAGGAAGCGGGAAGACGTGGCTGTTTTTCTCGGCCGCCAGCTGGGCCTGCAGCTCAAGGAAAGCGCCTGGTGGAAAGAGATCTCCGCGCTGGTGCCCGTTCCGCTCCATGCCGCAAAGGCGCGCCACCGGGGGTATAACCAGGCGGCACTGCTGGCGGAAGGAATGGCTGAGGTGCTGGAATGCAGGGTATGGGCGGACGGGCTGAAAAGAACGGCCTATTCCGGCACGCAGACCCGCAAATCCAGGACGGACCGCTGGGCGAACGTGGAAAACATTTTTGCCTGGAACAGGGCTGAGCTCAAAAGCTCGCCGCATGTGCTGCTGGTAGACGATGTGATGACCACCGGCGCCACACTGGAAGCCTGTGCGCACGCGGTATTGCAGGCGGGGAAGGAGGTGAAGGTGAGCGCCTGTGCGCTGGCCTGTGCCGGCTAGGAGGAACGGCAGGCACAAAAAAATACAGGTGTTCGAAAACACCTGTCTCTGGTAACTATTCCACGTTATGAATACGCAATTGTTGCATTATGTCAACTACAGCTTAGAGGAAGTCTTCTTGTTGTTCCCTTTGCGGGAAGCCGCATCTGGCTCGTTTACCGGCTGCACTTTTGCATTTTTATTCACATAAACGACCCTGAAAGATTCACTTGCGGCGCTCTTTTCGGCCACAACCTGCTCCAGTCCCAGCTTGGCAAGCCGGAGGCTTAATTGTTTCAGATCATTCTCAATGTTCATTGCTGAAAGTTTTGGGTGATGTAATGTGTGCGTTAATGGGTTCAATTAACAGCAGCGCATCGAACAGCACCCGGCAGCGGCACGGTGGTGGTAGGGGTAAGCCCGCTGAACCCGGTATGAGCCTTGTTGCATCTCCTTTAAAAGCATAGTCTTAAAAAGTTAAACGGTTGGTTTCTGTTTTGTTTATGATCCTGTTGTAATACCCTACAAAAATAATAGGATTTATAGACTAAACAAATATATTTTCAGGCCCTGAAAGAAATATGACTGCAATTTATTGTAAACCATTCAATTATAACGGCAAATATTTTTTAGCATCTTACGCCGGGCCTTCAAAAGATGGATTGAACATTATTAACCGGGACTTTTCTATCTTTGCAAATGCCCGAGGGTAGATTTGTTTATTGTTCGGCCCCAGGGTTCATCGTAAACCGTAACTAATAAACGTTATTGCCATGAAATCATTACAACAATGCGCCAGTGAGCGCATTCTGATCATTGACGGTGCCATGGGCACCATGATCCAACGCTACAAACTCCAGGAATCCGATTACAGAGGGGAACGATTTGCCAACTTCCACACAGATGTGAAAGGTAACAGCGACCTGCTGTCGCTCACCCAGCCGGCCATTATTGAAGCCATCCACCGGGAGTACCTGGAAGCCGGTGCAGACATTATCGAGACCAATACTTTCAGCAGCACCGTGATCGCCCAGGCGGACTACGACATGCAGCACCTTGCTTTTGAAATGAACACTGCTTCCGTTCAGATAGCCAGGCGCGCGGCAGATGACTACACCCGCCGGAACCCGGACAAGCCCCGGTTCGTGGCAGGCGCCATCGGCCCTTTGAATAAAACGCTGTCCATTTCCCCGGACGTGAACAACCCGGGCTTCCGCTCCGTTACTTTCGACGAAGTGGTAGACGCGTATTACGAACAGGTGAAAGCCTTGTCTGAAGCGGGTGCGGACATTCTGCTGATCGAAACGATATTCGATACGCTGAACTGCAAAGGCGCCATCTTCGCCATCAAAAAATACTTCCGCGAGTCCGGCAAGCCCGAGCTGCCCATCATGATCTCCGGCACCATCACCGATGCCTCCGGCCGTACGCTGAGCGGGCAAACGCTGGAAGCATTCTATATTTCCGTGATGCACGCCAAACCTTTCTCCATCGGGTTGAACTGCGCACTGGGAGGCAGCCAGATGAGGCCGTATGTAGAAGAGCTGGCCAACATCGCGAACTGCTATGTAAGCTGCTATCCGAACGCCGGCCTGCCCAATACCTTCGGCGAATACGATGAACAGCCGCACGAAACGGCGCATATCATAGAAGACTTTGCCCGTGAGGGTTTCGTAAATATAGTGGGCGGCTGCTGCGGCACCACGCCCGATCACATTCGTCACATCGCTGAAAATGTAAAGACCATTACCCCGCGCCCCCTGCCGGTAGTGGAAACTACCCTGGCATAAGAAGAACGAGGAAATTAAGCATGAACACAACGCATACGATCAAGCCCTACCTGAGACTGAGCGGCCTGGAACCGCTGGTAGTAAGGCCTGAGACCAACTTTATCAACGTAGGAGAGAGAACCAACGTTACCGGCTCCAAAAAATTCGCCCGGCTCATCCGTGAAGGCCAGTTCGAAGAAGCGCTGTCCGTAGCCCGCCAGCAGGTGGAAAGCGGCGCGCAGATTCTGGACGTGAACATGGACGATGCGCTGCTCGACGGCGAAAAAGCCATGACAACCTTCCTCAACCTGCTCGCTTCCGAACCGGACATTTCCCGCATACCGGTGATGATCGATTCCAGCAAATTCAGCGTGATAGAAGCCGGCCTGAAATGCCTGCAGGGCAAGTGTATCGTGAATTCCATCAGCCTGAAGGAAGGAGAGGAGAAGTTTATCGAACATGCCATCATCTGCCAGAGCTACGGCGCTTCGGTAGTGGTTATGGCCTTCGATGAAAATGGCCAGGCTGATACGCTGGAGAAACGCGTAAGCTTCTGCCACCGCGCTTATAACATCCTGGTAGACAAAGTAGGCTTCGACCCGCAGGACATCATCTTCGACCCGAACATCTTCGCCATTGCCACCGGCATTGAGGAACATAACAACTACGCGGTGGACTTCATTGAAGCCTGCCGCCAGATCAAAAAACTGATGCCTCTCGCCAAGATCAGCGGCGGCGTGAGCAACGTATCGTTCTCCTTCAGGGGCAACGATGCCGTGCGCGAAGCGATGCACGCCGTGTTCCTGTTCCACGCCATCAGGGCCGGGCTGGACATGGGGATCGTGAACGCCGGTATGATCCAGATCTACGACGAGATCGAACCGCAGCTGCGCGAGCTTTGTGAAGACGCCATCCTCAACCGCCGCGAAGACGCCACCGAACGCCTCATTGCGTTCGCTGAAACAGTGAAGGCTAAAGGAAAAGTAATTGAAAAAGATGAAGCATGGCGCAGCGGCACGGTAGAGCAAAGGCTCAGCCATGCGCTCGTGAACGGCATCACCGACTATATTGAAGCGGATACTGAAGAAGCCCGCCAGAAATATCCCCGCCCCCTCGAAGTGATCGAAGGCCCGCTCATGGACGGTATGAATATCGTGGGCGACCTTTTCGGCAGCGGCAAGATGTTCCTGCCCCAGGTAGTGAAAAGCGCACGCGTGATGAAAAAATCCGTGGCCGTGCTCACGCCTTTCATCGAACAGGAAAAAGCTGATTTGTTTGCAAAGAACGGCAGCGAGATCAAATCCGCCGGGAAAATATTGCTGGCCACCGTAAAAGGCGACGTGCACGACATCGGGAAGAACATCGTAGGCGTGGTGCTGGGCTGTAACGGCTACGACATCATCGACCTCGGCGTGATGGTGCCCGCAGAAAAAATATTACAGGCAGCCCGCGAGCACAAGGTGGACATCATTGGCCTCAGCGGCCTCATCACACCCAGTCTGGATGAGATGGTGCATATTGCGCGGGAGCTGAAACGCCAGCAGTTCGATATTCCCCTGCTGATCGGCGGCGCCACTACTTCCCGCACCCATACCGCCGTGAAGATCGCGCCG
Organism: uncultured Chitinophaga sp.; assembly: GCA_965653435.1. GTDB lineage: Bacteria > Bacteroidota > Bacteroidia > Chitinophagales > Chitinophagaceae > Chitinophaga. The sequence goes on along the minus strand of CBFHAF010000074.1, from coordinate 4,315 downwards.
GAATATGAGAACGGCGTAGTGCACGTGCTGGACGCGTCGCGCAGCGTGACCGTAACCGGCAACCTGCTGAACAAAGCGCTCCACAAGAATTTCCTCTCGGAAATAAAAGAAGAATACGTTAAGCTCAACGAGCAGTTCAAAAATAAAAGGCCCGTTAAACAATACCTGTCCATTGCCGACGCACGCAAGCAGAAAGTGAATATAGACTGGGCGGCGTTTAGCCCCGTAAAGCCCGCCCGGCTTGGCACGCAGGTGTTCGATAACTACGATCTCGCGGAGATCGCGAAGTATATCGACTGGCAGCCTTTCTTCATTGCCTGGGAGCTGCATGGCAAATTCCCGCAGATCCTGGAAGACGAGGTGGTGGGCAAAGAAGCCACCAAGCTCTACAACGATGCGCAGGCTATGCTGAAAAAGATCATCGCTGAAAAATGGCTGAGGGCCAGGGCTGTGATAGGTTTATTCCCCGCCAACTCCAACGGTGAAGACACGGTGAAGGTAACGGCATTGGACGGTGCGGAAGTGCCGCTCGAATTCCTGCGCCAGCAGATCAAAAAGGCGCCGGGGCAGCCTAACATCAGCCTTGCGGATTATATCGCGCCGGCAGATACAAGCAAGCAGGACTACATCGGCGGCTTTGCCGTTACAGCCGGCGAGGGAATCGAAAAATGGCTGGATCAATTCAAAAAAGAGCACGACGATTATAGCAGCATCATGCTGAAAGCACTGGCAGACCGCCTGGCGGAGGCGTTCACCGAACTGCTGCACGAGCGCGTGAGAAAAGAATTCTGGGCTTACGCCACAGACGAACATCTCACCAATGATCAGCTGATCAAGGAAGAATACCTCGGCATCAGGCCCGCGCCCGGCTATCCGGCCTGCCCCGAGCATACGGAAAAGTACAAGCTGTTCGACCTGCTGAGCGCCACCGAAGCAACCGGCATCACGCTCACGGAATCGCTGGCGATGTATCCCGCGGCGAGTGTCAGCGGCTGGTACTTCGCAAACCCTCAATCCAGATATTTCGGCCTGGGCAAGATCGAGAAAGACCAGGTGGAGGACTATGCCGGGCGTAAAGGCTGGTCATTGGAAGAAGCAGAGAAATGGCTGCGTCCGAACCTTGAATATGACATGTAACAACAACACCGCATAAAAAAAGCCCCGTCCCGGTTTAAGGGACGGGGCTTTTTTATTTGATCTTAATATCTTTTCAGGGTGCTGTCCTCTTTCATCACATTATCCAGCAGCCCCACATCCACGCTTTGGATCAGTTTATCCCCGCTGTAAAATTTCACGGTTTTCACTTCTGGGTCTTTAGGGATAGCGCCCAGCCAGGCCGCAGCCATCGAAAAGGATTGCTGGGTAGGCTCCTCGTCGCGGATGGCGAAATGCAGCTCAACGGTATTGCCTTCCTGCTTGCTGCTGGTAAGCTCGATCTTTTGTACCAGGGAACTGACGCGCAGCGTAACCGCCGTCAGCAGGTGATTATTGAAGTCCACGGTATCGATCACGTTATTCACGGTTTTGGCCATGCCGAACACCCTTTGCATCTCCTGCGGGTTGTTGATCACCCAGCACACGATGCTGTCGTTCTGTTTAATGGTGTTCTTCACGAAATAGCCGCTCAGGGGTTTGATCACGATATCTTTCTGGAAGGCCACCAGTTCGTTGAGGGTATCTCCCTGCTCCAGTTTTTCTTCCTGGGTAACAGTGCTCTGGGAAGTATTGGGGCCGCAGGCTGCGAGCAACAGGAGCAGCCCTCCGGCATATAGCAGGTTCTTCATAAAATACAATTTAGTTTGCAGGGAAGTACCGCAATCTCAATACCAAACTTCGCCGGCAAGCGAAATAACAGGATAGCAAAAAGCTGATTTACAGGGGAAACACGCAGCAAAATGCGTACAACTACGCTTGATATACCCTCCGGAGGGTAGTAGTTTTGTGGTATGCTTAAGGATCGCATTTAACCCCAAATAAGCAGTTCAGAATAAGAAAAGTTAAGGTACACAATGTTGTTAACCCCAGTTACAGTTTTAGGGCTGTCCCGGCTAAACCGGGATGGCCTTTTTTTATAAGCTGTTCAATTACTTCACATCCACCCACATCCCGTTGTCCCTGATGAGGTTGATCAGCTCGCTTACCGCCACATCGCTGCTGAGGCCGCGTTTCACTACTTCTTTGCCGCGGTAAAGCGTGATCTTGCCCACGCCGCTGCCCACATAACCGAAGTCCGCATCGGCCATTTCGCCCGGGCCGTTCACGATGCAGCCCATGATGGCGATCTTCACGCCTTTGAGGTGATTGGTCACCGCGCGGATGCGGGCGGTGGTCTCCTGCAGGTCGAACAGGGTTCTGCCGCAGGAAGGGCAGGAGATATATTCTGTTCTGGAGATCCTGGAGCGGGTGGCCTGCAGGATGCCGAAAGCAATGTTGTTGATCAGTTCCAGCGGCTCTTTCACCGTGCCGGGCTGCCTGTTGAGCGACGGATCGGGCAGGGCTTTGAGCCACAGGCCTTCCCCGAAACCATCCAGCAGCAAGGCGCCGGTTTCGGTGGCGTAATGTATCAGGTCGTCGTCAGCATTGCCATGGCCGCTGTTGCACATAAGCACAACGGGTTGGGGAATTTGTTGCTCCATCATGGCAATGAGCGCGCGCCTCACCATGGCCATGGCGTGGGCTGAATTGGAATACAGCACGGGCACCGCATCTCTGGCCTCCGCCAGTGTTTCCAGGAAGGAGGTGAATTCGGCAGAGCCCAGGTCGTCTGCATGAGCGGCCACGAAATTCATTTTCGCCAGGCGGCCTTCTTTGCGGGCGGCCAGGTAGCTGTGCACATCCAGGTAGGGGAAATATTTTTCTTTGTCTTCCGCATGCAGCCAGGCCGGGTGCTGTACGATCACTTTGAGCGTGCCGGGCAACGCGAATGGCAGTATATGATGGCCGGTGAAGATGTAATCCGCGGCTGCGTCGCCGATATTCCATTTATCGGTGGCCTCGTCGTAATGGTAGCCGATGCCGCGAAGATCGTGGTGGGTAATGGTTTTAAGATGACTGAGGTCCGCCACGACCACGGGCACCTGTTTCCCGCCGATGTTATCCACGGCAATGCTTTCTCTTTTGGCGAAGCTGAAAGGGGAATAAGGCAGTTTGGCTGGATTGTTCAACGGCTGTATGGGCGCGTGGGAAACACGGCTGCTGTAGCGTTTCACAATGTCGCGGCAAACGGGCAGCTCAAATTCAGGGTCTTCCGTGAGGGATACGCGGATGGTATCGCCCACACCGTCTTCCAGGAGGGTGCCGATGCCTGCGGCCGATTTGATGCGGCCGTCTTCCCCGTCGCCGGCTTCGGTTACGCCGAGGTGAAGGGGGTAGCAGTGACCCAGCTCCTGCTGCATGGTGCTCACCAGCAGGCGGTAAGCCTGCACCATCACCTGCGGGTTGCTGGCTTTCATGCTCAGCACGATATTACGGTAATGCAGGTCTTCGGCGATACGGAGAAATTCCATGGCGCTTTCCACCATGCCCATGGGCGTGTCTCCATAACGGCTCATGATGCGGTCGCTGAGGGAACCGTGGTTGGTGCCGATGCGCATGGCGGTGCCGTATTCTTTGCAGATGTTCACCAGCGGGGTAAAGCGTTCGCGGATGCGGTCAATTTCTTCCTGGTATTCGGAATCGGTATATTCCAGCAGCTCGAATTTCTTTTTATCCACGTAATTGCCCGGGTTCACGCGCACCTTTTCAACAATACGGGCGGCCACTTCGGCGGCATTGGGTGTAAAGTGGATATCCGCCACCAGCGGGGTGTTATAACCTCTTTTGCGGAGTTCATTCTTAATGTTCAGCAGGTTTTCCGCTTCCTTTTTGCTGGGCGCGGTAATGCGCACCAGCTCCGCCCCCGCTTCTATGCAGCGGATGGACTGTTCCACGGTACCTTTGGTATCCATGGTGTCCGTAGTGGTCATGGTCTGAATGCGGATTGGATGGTAATTTCCGATGGTTAGGTCCCCCACTTTAACTTCCAGTGTGGCCAGCCGCTCATATTTTGTCAGCGAAGGGCAATATAATTGCATGAAATTGAGTCTAAGTTGTGCAACAAAATTAGCGAATTATTCCCCGATCCTTCTTCTTCATATTTTGTTATTTTATATGAGCGGTAACGCACACGGGGTTAATTTCCCTAGTTTTATCGTGTCAATTTGTTTGTAACCAGCTATTTAACCACTATATGCAGCAAAATAATACCGTGGATACCATACCCTATCAACAATTACCGCTCACCGGGCAATTCAGCGTGTTCGAGGTGGTGAGCTTC
>CBFHAF010000073.1:0-11037 GCA_965653435.1 uncultured Chitinophaga sp. | reverse complement strand
TCGGCCAACCACGGAGGATCATCAGGAAACATCAATGCGGCAAAAGCATCCTGTACGAGATCGATGGGCTGATGACCTTCCCCCTCGGAAACTGGTAACCTGGCATCTGCCCCGCATAAACTTAAAGAGGTTATTCCGGTCCATCCGGGATAACCTTTTTCATGATTGAGAATCAGCTGCTTGTTTCTCCGGGCCTTCCCGTTTCAGAGCCGGGAAGCAGAAACGCTTGAGAATAACAAAACAAAGTTCCTTGCTCCGGGAAGCGGAATTGTTATTGCATTGTCATTTCACACTTGCCCGATTTTAATAATGGCTGATTCTGGCTGTACCTTACCCGGAGACGCTTTGTCTGCTACTTTTTTGTTTGAAATAGAACCTATCCGCTACTCGTCTAAAAAAACCAGAATCTAAAACCCCCTTGTATGATAAACAAAATGACCCGCGTTATGACGGTACTGGCACTGTTGGGTACTGCCTCGTTCGCGCAGGAACAAAAACAAACCCGGGAGGCACAGGCGCATGATCAGCATGAAAAGAAAGAAAAGGAGAAGAGGAAATACGAATATGCCCACACCCACACTACCTGGTATTCCGAAATGATGAAACGCAAGCCCGACGTCAGGAAGGCGCAAACGGCGTTTAACGCTTATTTCGCGGAGCACCCGGATGAAGACAGCAAGCTGGTAGACCGCTTTATGACGTGGATGCAGATGGCTTCGCTGTATAAAGACAAAGCCGGGCTGGGCGGCGCTTATCCCGTCCTTAAAAAGAACAAGGCAGCGAAAACCGCCGTTGCCGGCGTTCCCGCTTCCCCTGACGGCACTTTCGGCACCTGGAAGATGATCGGCCCGGCCAACATGACCCGCGACAAATGCGGGAACAACAACATCGTGACCGGCGGTTTCTGCGACCGGGTGTACGTTAACCCGTACAATACCCAGAACCTGTTCGCTGGGTTCTCTTACGGCGGCCTCTGGGTCAGCAAAGACCAGGGCGGCACCTGGCAGCTCACCGACGGCAGCTTTGCCAACGGCACCAATACCTACGCCAACCGGGATTATTATTACGGTGAGATCGAAGCGCACAAGCTGAACAGCGACCTGGTATTTTCCGCGACGGAAGCCGGCCTGCTGAGATCGGCTGACGGCGGCATCAACTGGGTGCTGCTCCCGCAGCTGAACCGCAACAGCTCCCCCACCGAAAGGCCTTATTTTATTTCCCTGGCTTCAGACGACCAGCAGGTCGTGCTCAGCACCTTCGGCAGGAAAGTATACCGCTCCGCCGACGGAGGGAACACCTGGTCAGTGGTATTCGACAACAGCACCGGCGGCGTTAACCACCGGGGCACCTCGCAGTACAACCTGAACACGCCTTTCGGCCTCAACGACCGCACGTATAACTTTTTCGGGCTCGAAGCCGGTTTCGGCAACCCCGATGAGTTCTACCTCGGCGTATGGAACGCCGCCAACCAGGCATGCATCTATAAATCAACCGATAAGGGCGCCAGCTTTTCGTTGCTGGTAAACCTGAATACCGCGCTGAACACAGGCTGGACGGGAACCACGATGGTAGGGATGAAAACGGTCCCTTCCAGCCCTGATATGGTATCGGTATTTCAGCAGTACGTGAGCAACAAGCCCTGCTACCGCATTTCCTCTACCGGCACGCTACTCGGCTCAGATACCATCAGGGCATATGTGGAAGCTTTCGATATCGACTGGAACAATAAAAATGTGATGTACCAGGGTCAATACAGCCCGGATTACATCCTTAAGTCGGTAGACAGCGGCGCTACCTTTGCCAAACCATACACCACAGCATGTAATTACCTGCATGCGGACATACGGGGCATCAGCGCCGTAGGCGACGTGGTGCTGGTAGGCAACGACGGCGGCCTGGGCATGTCCACAGACGGCGGCCGCACCATTACCGGTACCGGTTTCGGCATCAATTCGATGGATATCTGGGGCTTCTCTTCCTCGCCTAAAAGCGATATAGTGCTGGCCGGCCTCGACCATAACCAGACCTTCGTACGCAGCTTCGACGGGCCCGGCGGCTGGCGCAACATTAAAGGCGCCGACGCAGGCGTTTGTTCGGTGAACCCCTACCAGGACCGCTGGTTGTATTACGACTGGGCATACGGCGTAAACAAGGGCTACCTCAACGAAAACGGGACCGTCACAGAATCTTCCGTTGCACCGGATGTAGACCTTGGCTCCCTGCAGTTCCATCCCCATCTTGTTTACAACATATTCGGCATCCGGAAATCGAATAACAAGATACTGGTGCAATCGTCGGACAACATGTCGTCCTCCACCGTTTTTAAAGACTTTGGTGAAACCATCAACGCGCTGCGCATCGCGCGGAGAGATCCTAAAACGATGTATGCGCTGCTCAGCCAGAAGAAGATCATGAAGAGCACAGACAGCGGTGCAACCTGGGTGGATGTGACACCTTCCCTGGCGGCAAGCGGCAACCAGACCAATATCACCGCCATCGAAACGGGCAAAACACCGGGAGAATTATGGGCCGCATACGGCAACGCGCAAAATGCCGTGAAAGTGCTGTACTCTACCGACGGCGGCGCCGGCTGGACAAATATCACAACCTCCAATCTTCCCGCCGCTGCCGTGAACGATATCGCTTACCAGCGCGGTACGAACGGCGGGGTTTATATCATCACCATCACTGCTTCCGGCACCAAAATATGGTACAGGAACAACACCATGCCCCAGTGGGAACAGGTTGGCAGCACGCTGCCGCTGATGGGATATATCAAGGGCCGGTTGTATGTAGTGCCTGCCAAAAACAAGATCAGGTTCGGCAGCTCGCGCGGCGCCTGGGAAAATGACCTGTATGAAACTTCAGGCGTTGAAGCGAACATCGCCGCGGAGCGCTGGAATGCAGTGTGCAGTGCAGACAGCGTGCAGTTTTACAGCGCTTCCGCTGTAGCGCCGGGCGCGGTTACCTACGAATGGCATTTCCCCGGCGGCTCGCCGGCCGTGTCTTCCCTGGAGAACCCGAAAGTGGCTTACGCTTCGCCGGGCAAATACGACGTTACGCTGAAAGTGACCAATGCCGGCAATGTTTCCGACGAGATCACCCTGACGCAGTTCGTGAACTTCCAGGCGGACATCTGCCAGGCGGACACTCTAGCTGGCAAAGCGCTGGACATCAGCGGTACCGCCACTTCCCGCATACCGCTGAAAAAGCTGGCCTACAACAGCAACACCTTCACGGTTACAGCCTGGGTGAAACCCCAAGGCCTGCAGAAGAGCTTCTCGCAGATCGTATCGTTAAAAGGCCCCAGCAGGTTTGGAGTAGGCTTCGCCTTTAAAGGTTACGCCGCCAATACCAACCTGGTGGTAAGCAACAGCACACTGTCCTACGGCATCACTTCTTCCATCAACCTGGTGCCGGAGGAATGGAATCATATCGCAGTGACTTATTCACCTACCACTATTAAGATCTATCTCAACGGCGGCACACCCTGGGTCACAACCGGGAACTTTGCACCGGTGGATTTTTCGCAGCAGGCGTTAACCATCAATGAAGACCTGCACGCCGGCCAGGGTGGTAATTACAAAGGCGCGCTGGATGAACTGGCGTTCTTCAACTACACGATGACGCAGGAAGAGATCAGGGAGAAAATGCATTTCGTGCGCAGGCCCGCAACAGATACAGGTTTGATCGCTTATTACCAGTTCAACCAGTACGATGCCGCTTCGAGCACCCTGTACGATGCCCTGGGCGCAGGCAGTCCTGCCATCGTAGGCAACAGCCTCATTGTCAATTCCACCGCGCCGGTTGGCACGGGAGTCAGCGAACGCCAGGCTATCACAGGCGGGGGCCAGCATAATTTCAATGTACCCGGCGTGCAGCTGCATGTGAACGCAGTCCGCATACCCGGCGGCGAAGTAGTGGCGCACCGTTTATACGGCCGTCCCAACGGGCTGCCTGCCACCACCGGCACGCTGAGCCCCGATTACTGGATCATCCGCAACTACGGCGCCAACGATTCCATAGCGCCGCTGGACAGTATCATCTTCAGCCGCCTGGCCGTTACGGTAGGCGACGCGGCCAATCCTTCCGTAATGAAATTATTCAAACGTCCCGGGAACGCGTTCGACACCACCTGGAAAACGCCTGCCTGCAGCGCCGGCAGCATTAATCCCGGCACAAATGGTTCCGTTACTTTCGGCAGCAGCTGCGGCATCAGCCGTTTCGGGCAATTCATCATCGCTACGGAAGGCAATTCCTTCCTGCCCTGCGCCGGCGGCCCCGTTCCCGCCAAAAACACCTGGGCCATTGCAGCTTCTTCCGAAGAAACAGCAACCACGGGCACGGCTAACGGCCGCGCAAGGCATGCGATCGACGGGAATGCATCCACCTACTGGCTGTCTGACGTTACCGGCGGCGCCACGCACCCGCACAACCTCGTGATCGACCTCCAGGCCTGCGCAACGATCGGAAGCCTCAGCTATCTGCCAAGGCAGGACCTGGGCAGCGCGGGCGGAAAGATCAGCGAATACGAGATCTATATCAGCCAGGACAGCGTGGTGTGGACACTTGCCGCCCACGGCGTATGGCCGGCTGCCGGAGGGGATGCCCGCATCGTGAACTTTACGCCGCAAACCGGGCGTTATGTGAAGCTGCATTCCCTGGATGTGATCAATCATGCCGACTGGTCATCCGTAGCAGAGATCGACATCACCGAAGGCGGGATCACAGCGCCTTTGCAGTCTGCCATGGCAAAAGAAACAGCGGCGCCGGAAAGATCGAAAGAAAAACTCCTGTTATATCCGAACCCGGCAACGAAAGACGCTACGATAGAATTCACAGCGGCCCGCGAAGGATCAACGGAACTGAAGGTCTACGACGTGTCCGGCAAACTGCAGGTGCAACGCAGGATCACCGTCATGCGCGGAGCCAACAAAGTGCAGTTGAACACCAGCGTTCTCCGGAACGGCAACTATGTACTGACCCTGACGATCGACGGGAAAGCTGTTTCAAGGCTTTTCGTGGTAAGCAGGTAAACCGTTAAAAAGCATATCGAAGGGCGTCCCCGCAACGGGACGCCCTTTTTGTATTACCATTTCCGTGCAGCGCAGATATTTACCACGAAAGTTGTATTTTTATCCCTCACATGAGTTAACCGTAAATATGCAATTACCATTTATCGAGATCATCCAGGCGGTAACCCCTCATCCGGACATGCTGATGTGGAAATTCGCGGATGGAGACCAGGAGATCAAGAACGGAGCAATGTTAACCGTACGGGAAAGCCAGGCAGCGTTATTCCTGAACGAAGGCCGGCTGGGCGATGTGTTCACCGCCGGGCAATATAAGCTGGAAACCGGGAACATTCCCGTGCTCACCCGCCTCAAAGGCTGGAAATACGGTTTCAACAGCCCTTTTAAAGCCGATGTGTATTTCTTCAACACCCACCAGTTCATCAACCTTAAATGGGGAACACCCGCGCCGGTGTTGATGCGCGACAAACAGTTCGGCCAGGTGCGCGTCCGCGCATTCGGTTCGTTCAACCTCCGCATTACCGACGTGGGCAAATTCTTCAAAGAATATGCAGGCACCTATCCCCAGCTCACCGTTATGCAGCTGGAATGGGAACTGCGCGATTTCATTGCCCCGAAATTCGCCGAAGTGCTGGCTCAGGCCGGCATTGCAGTGATAGACGTGGCAGGCAACCTTTCCGCCCTGAACGAAAAGATACAGCCGCTCATCCAGCCGTATTTTGCAAAGCTGGGGCTGGAAGTGACCAACTTCACCATTGCCGGCGCCACCCTGCCGGAAGAAGTGCTCAAACATTATGATACCGTTACCGGCATGAACATGGTGGACGATATGAACAAATTCACCCGGTTCAACACCGCGAATGCCATCGGCAACGATAATTCAGCCATGAACAACGCCGCCAATCAGGCCGTCGCCGTAGGTATGATCATGCAGCAGCAGCAACCTGCCGCACAGCCGGCGGACGATGTTGCTTCACGGCTCAAAAAACTGAAGCTGCTTTTCGAAGAAGGGCTGATCAACGAATCCGAATACGGCGCTAAAAAAGAAGAGCTGCTAAAACTCCTGTAAATATGCCGGAAGAAGAAAAGAAAAAAACGCTCAGTTACCTGGAACTGCTGAAGCAGCAGGCCCTTAGCCAGCAGAATTACGGCGGCGAAGTGCGGGACGAGGCGGCCCGCATGGAAGCGCGCGACTGCCCCAGTTGCGGCGCAGGCAGGGCTTACAGGCACGGGCTTACAAATTGCGCATATTGCGGCTTCAGCTTCATGGATATCAAGCTGTCTGACGGCATTCATATTAAGAAGGACAACAATTCGTGATGGAAGAAACGATCAGGCAAACGCAGGAACGGTGGTTTATTTTCCTGGAAAAACTGGAGGCCCGCATGGAAGAAATGTGCGCCGCCGCCATACCGGAGCTGGTGAAGGTTTTCGGGGAAGACCAGGACCCTTACAAACGGGCACACGGCCGCATGTTGGCCGGGCTCACCGGGCAGTTGTACCAGATGATGGAAAAGGCCACCGGAGTAAAGGATGAAAAGATCCTCGGCCCGGCATTTTCATTCGGGCACGGTTCCCATACTTTCCGTGAAGCATGTTTCGAACGCCACCGTGAATTTGAAGAACGTGCACATCATTATATATCGCTGCTGAAGGAAGCCGCGGGCGAACAGGACCTTGAAGCCTTTTACAAAGAACAGCTGGACGAATTCGAGCGGATCAGGCGCCAGTTCACTTGCAAACAATGCGGTGGGAAAATAACCATCCCGAAAATGTTCTTCATCGCCACGTACGTCACCTGCCCCTGGTGCCAGACGCAAAATACCTTTATGCCTTCTTCCGGCGCGCAGCTCATGCTGCACCAGGCGCGCAGCCTGGCCGAACAGCGTACCGGGCATCTGCTGAAAGCATATGAGAACAGCCAGCCCAAAGATCCTGCCCTGCACAAAAAATACCTCCGCGCGATGTTCGACGAATGGAACAAGATCACGCCCGATATGGCGGCCGAAAACGAGAAATTTTATATCCGCCTGCTGAAAGATTACAACATTGATCAATTATAAACACAGTTTTATGTCTCAGAATCCATTATTAGAACCCATTCACTGCATTAGCCTGGAAGATTACAGCGCCGCCTGCGCAAAGCTGGCGAACGGATTAACGGAAGACGGCGTGGCAACTGCCCTCGGCGTGGAATTACCCGTATGGCAGGAAGCCAGCCTGCTCTGGACCGAAAGAATGAAGCAGGATGAAACCTTCCATGTAGTTACCCTCTTCGGCCAGTATTTCGGCCAGGCAGACCAGCATCCGAAATTCAGCAACGCAGCTCCCGCGGCAGACCAGGGATATACGGCGCAGATCAAAACGGATAAGGACTTCTACCAGGAGCTGGAAGTAGCGCGCAACATAGCCTATGAATACGGGCTCGACGGCGCACAATGGATCGCGGACAAATACGGCATTGCCCTGGGCGATTTCCAGATGGCGGCTTCCAAATGGAACGCGCAGATCCATGCGGACATACAGGCGGACTTCCAGGGTTACAACCAAAGGCAGGATGCCTACCGTGAAAAATACAAACAACTGTTCGCGGATGCGCAGGGCGGGAATGTAGCAGACGATATCGCTTTCTGATCCGGCTCCCCGAATATTTTAAAGGCCCGTAAACACAGCGTTTACGGGCCTTTTTTATCCAGAATAGTTTATCCGGTACCCGGCGTTTACCTTCTTACGAGCTCATTCGGCGGGTAACCGAAATATTTTTTGAATGCATGCGAAAAATGCGAGAGGTTCTCGAAGCCCACTTCAAAATACACATCCACCGGCTTGCGCTGCTGCTCCGCGATCTGGTAATGCGCCAGTTTCAGCCGTTTTTCCGTCAGCCATTTCTGCGGCGTTGTGCGGAACGCTTTTGTGAAATCCCGCCGGAAAGTAGCCACACTCCTGCCGGTGAGATAACCGAACCGTTCCATCGGCAGGTTGAACATAAAATGCCGTTCCATAAAGTCGGCAAGGTTTATTTTTCCCGGTTCTTCAAAGTTAGCCAGCAGCCCGTCCATATCTTTATCAATGGATCTTAGGATGCTGATGGCCTCTTCGATCTTGATATGAGCGATGTCCGCCGGCAGCTGTTCCCCCAGGTCAAAATATGGTATGAGCGATGCCAGGCAGCTTTCCAGCAAAGGATGTTTTTTGAAGATGTATACCTTCTGCAACGGCTGCAGGCGCCCGGCAGGTTTATGCCTGCTGTAAAACTCCTTCAGCCGCTCTTTGGTGATATGCATAGCCACGGCCTTATGCGGCAGGCCGTCCTTAGGATAATTGATCACCGTGGCCAGCTGGTTGCGGGGAATAAGGAACACGTCTCCTGCATTGAACGTGTAGGTAGCCTCCGCCTGTATGATCTTCGTTTCTCCTGAAATGAACCATACCAGCATGTGATGTTCAAATACCACTTCGGTCTTGAAGTACTTCCCTTCAAAATGTGAAAGCTTGATGTCTGGCGTGATATAGATGGTTTCGAATTCCATGCCGTACAATTTACAAATAAATGCCTTTATCAGCCGGCGGTGAAAGAAATACCTGTCATTTCTTCACTCAGCGCCCACAGCCGCTTTGCATTTTCCGCGTCTACAGACCAGGGCTTCACACCCCGCAGGGAAGCCGGGTCGCCGTAATTATGCTCGATATTCCCTTCATCCGTCACGGCTACATCCGCGTCCTCACAATACACGCCGCCGATGCCGTTCAGCTGCGGGCTGGTGGCGCACCATACGGAGGTGGCCGCTCCCTGTTCGATCGTCTTTAGCGTGGCGGCCACTTCCGGGAAAATATTTCCGTCCGCGTCGTGCGTGCCCATTTGCTGGAACAAGGCCATGGGCGCTACCCGCCCGAGGTCGGTGCCGTTCACCGATCCGGGATGCAGGGAAAACGCGCGTACGCCGGCTGCTTTGCCGCGGTGGTCGAGCTCTACGGCAAAAAGGTTATTCGCGGTTTTAGACTGGCCATAACCTTGCAGGGTTTCATAATCACGGTGCATGAAATGAGGATCGTCAAAATTGAACGGCGCCATGTGGTGGCCGAAAGACGATACACTCACCACCCTCGCCCCGCCGGCTTTTTTCAACGCCGGCCACAGCCGTGCCGTGAGCTGGAAATGCCCGAGGTGATTGGTGGACAACTGTGACTCATATCCTCTTTTATCCCGCTGGAGCGGCACCCACATGATGCCGGCATTGTTCACGAGGATGTGAAGCGCTTCGCCCGTGGCGAGGAACCTTCCGGCAAAAGCGTCGATCGTTTCGGGCGCCATCAGGTCCATGGTTTCCACCGTTACATTGGTTATCCCCGCCAGGTTGCCGGCCGCTTTTTGCAGGTCGCGGGCCGGTACGATCACTTTCGCGCCTGCCGCCGCCAGCACTTTCACCGTTTCAAGCCCTATGCCCGCATACCCGCCGGTAACAATGGCTGTTTTCCCTTGCAGGTCAATACCTCTGATAACATCACTTGCAGTGGACCTGTAGTTGAAGCCTGAACCGACAGGTTGCTGTAAAGCCCCGTTGTAATTGTCTTTGATAGTCATGATGGTAATTTTTTATACAGCAAAACTACAGCGCGTTCAACGGAGTCGCTTTGTTCAAAACGTCAGATTGCTTTGTTTAAAACGTCAATTTTTCCCATCATAGGGTTTACAATATATCATGTCAGAAAACGGAAAAGGGCCATCCCGGCTAAACCGGAACAGCCCCTTCTTTTCATATAGGTCTTAATCGAGAAAACTGTTTAATCCAGCGCCGGGTTGAAGTCCCCTCCCCAATCCTTGTTCTGCTTCAGGTTCGGGTTCCTGTCCAATACATCCTTATGTACCGGGAAGAAATAATACGTAGGAGGCACAGTGTTCACTTTCACGCCTGAACGCGGCACCTGGTGCAGTACGTATTTGAAGTTCACTTCGGTGAGCTCGTTGGCGTTGGCCTTGTTCCGCGCTACGTCCAGCGGCATATTGCTGCCGTCTGCATTGATGGGAATGGCTTCCACACCGGACTTCGTGGTGTTGTCCAGGCGGTCCAGCATGCGCAGGCGGCGCAGGTCCCAGAAACGGTGGCCTTCAAAGCACAACTCGATGTTCCTTTCCGTGAGGATGGCCTCGCGCAGGGTGGCACGGTCTGTGGCATTGATGCCGTAATTGCCGTCTGCACCGGGCTCTATACCGGCACGCAGGCGGATCTGTTTCAGGATGTCCAGCGCTTCTGCAGGCCGGCCGGTTTCGTTGGCGGTCTCCGCATAATTCAGCATCACCTCGGCAAAACGCATATACACGAAGTCTACGTCGTATTGCAGCACTTGTGCCTGGGTGAGGCGCAGCAGGCTGTTTTTGAGGATAAAGAAGCCGGAATAACGGTCCAGGTTGGTGGAGTTGGTCTTTGCGTCGGGATTGGTTCCGAAATCGTCCTGCACGTCCACAATGCCCAAAGAAGTATACAGGCGTTTGCCGAGCTTCCCGCTTACGGGATAAGGTTTGCCGCTCCACACTATCGATTTGCCGAAACGCGGGTCGCGGTTCTCCCAGTAGCTTTGCAGGAACTGCTCGTCTGTTTTAAAGTAAGGGCTGGTAGCGTCGTTGTAGCGTTTGCCGTCTTTCATAGGAAACATTTTTACCATCTCCCAGGTGGGCACGGCGGAAGCGGGGCCGCGGCTTTCGGAGCCGGGGCGCACGCCGTTGTCCCATGCGGCGGTTTTGCTGGGATATTGGTTGATCACTGCAAACACTGTTTCAGGGCCTTTCTCCACGAGCGCAATGTTGCTGTAGTCGTCCACCAGGCGGTAACCGCGGGCTTTCAGATCGTCGTATGCCTTTTTATTGACGGTATAAGCGGCGGCCCAATCCGTATTGTTCCAGGGATTGGAAGGATGGAACTGCGGGGATGCTTTGTACAGCAATACTTTCGCCTTAAAAGCCAGTGCAAACGAACCGTCTATCTTTCCATAGTCTGGCGATGAGGTT
>CBFHAF010000072.1:0-11053 GCA_965653435.1 uncultured Chitinophaga sp. | reverse complement strand
CGCTGCCGGGGCGGGTTGTATTGTAGTTTTTTGCTTTTGCTTTGCCATATAGTTCCCGAACACGAATTCAAAGTACTAAACTACGTATTTGTACAGGGAATGAAAAATAAAAAGGAAGCTTCAGGAACTGAGTTCCCGAAGCTTCGGCTATTACCCTGATTATCAGCCGGATGGCGGAAGACCCGCTGCTGAAGCGAAACGGGGCGGCCCCACTGGCCCGGCAACCGCAGGAAGCGGCAGGATGCGTTCAACGAAAACTGCATGAAGGATCCTTCAAAAACCAGGGGCAGGCCCGAAATCGCCTGGCGTGCCAGCCGGGCAAAGAATTAATATCAGGAGCGGAAGGACCATTCTTCCGCTCCCGGTTAAAGGATTATCTGTTATATACCTGCGGCGTTTGCTGCGGCAGGTATTGATCGTACCGGATCACATTCCCGTTCCAGACCCCGCTGGTGACCTTGCCTGCAGCGGGCGGCGGGCAGAGCATCAGCACGGAATCCGGGTCCAGGCTTTCCAGGAAATTGTACCGGATCGGTTTTACTAATTCATGCTGGGTTTGACAGGATACGGTTAACAGAACAACAGCGGCTGCGGTCAGCCGGAGAAAATTTTTCAATTGTTTCATTTTTACATGTGTGTTTTAAAGATTAAAAAATGGACTAACAAGGGCTATCAAAGCCGGTTAACAAACGGTTCATCATACACCGGTTTTATGCGTACCGCCGCACATTCGCAATTCGCATCGCCGCAAATGCCGCATGTAAAACGGCCTGTCTTTCCACGGAAATACCACAGCCGGTGAAATGCCATTCAAAGAATCACATTTCAGCCGCCCGCAATGAATTTACTGAAGCCGGATGTTTCACATCCCTGCCGGGAAAGCATAACAAACCGCCTGTGAACATGCGCGCAAACGCTTGCCAGGTAAGGCATTCACAAACATCTGCAATCGGTGCTGGATTAAATACGGTGAGTACGCGGGTACACTAACAAACAAAAAAATTCATCTTTTCAATATTAAGGTTAACGGGTGTAAAATTAAGGAATGTTTGTTTTCACCGGGCACAAAAACCGGGATATTTGATTTGCTAATATGTAAAAATATAAAGGGGTGGAAGTTTGATATTCCACCCCTTGCAGTACGGTATAAACGAAAATTTTAGCCTTTGTATTTCGCAAATGCTGCGATCGCATTGTGCCCGCCGAAACCGAAAGTATTGCTCAGCGCAACGTTGATGGTACGCTTCTGCGCCTGGCCCAGCGTAAGGTTCAGCCCTTCGGGGATATCTTCGCCCAGCGCCGTGGTGTTGATGGTGGGCGGTACGATATCTTCCTGCACCGCCTTGATGCAGGCAATGGCTTCGATAGCGCCGGCCGCGCCCAGCAGGTGCCCCGTCATGGATTTGGTAGCACTGATATTCAGCTTGGAGGCATGCTCGCCGAAAAGTGCCTTGATCGCTTTCAGCTCGCTTATGTCGCCAAGCGGGGTGGAAGTTGCATGCGCGTTGATGTAGTCTACGTCCGTGAGGGAAAGACCGGCATCGGCCAGCGCTTCCTTCATGCCCAGCTGCGCGCCCACGCCTTCGGGATGGGTAGCGGTAAGGTGGTACGCGTCGCAGCTCATGGCGCCGCCTACCATTTCGCCGTAGATAGTGGCCCCGCGGGCAATGGCGTGATCATAATCTTCAAGGATAACGGCGCCGGCGCCTTCACCCATCACAAAACCGTCACGGTCCTTGTCGAAGGGGCGGGAAGCATGCACCGCATCGTCGTTGCGGGTGGAAAGCGCCTTGAGAGCGTTGAAGCCTGCGATACCCGCACGGGTGATCGGGCCTTCGGAACCTCCGGCAATGATCATATTGGCCTTGCCCAGGCGGATATAGTTGAATGCATCTACCAGCGCACTGTTGGAAGAAGCGCAGGCGGAAACGGTGCAATAATTGATGCCCATCAGGCCGTATTTAATGGCGATCTGACCGGCGGCAATGTCTGAGATGAGCCGCGGGATGAAGAACGGGCTGAACTTCGGTACGAAGTTGGACTGGGTGAACTCCACGATCTGGTCCTCGAAGGTTTGCATACCGCCGTTGCCGGACGCCCAGATCACGCCG
Organism: uncultured Chitinophaga sp.; assembly: GCA_965653435.1. GTDB lineage: Bacteria > Bacteroidota > Bacteroidia > Chitinophagales > Chitinophagaceae > Chitinophaga. Next base: position 8,942 of record CBFHAF010000072.1, on the reverse strand, counting down.
AATTTGCTCCGGTCTGTCTTCTCCAGGTCTACACCGCTGTTCTGGATCGCCTCCTGCGCCACTACCATGGCATACTGCGTGAAAGTATCCATTTTACGGGCTTCCTTCTTTTCTATAAACGCATCTATGTCAAGACCCTTCAGTTCGCAGGCAAATTTCGTTTTGAATTCCGTGGTGTCGAACTTCGTTATCGGGCCCGCACCACTCATTCCGGCTTTCAGATTATTCCAGAACGTGTTTACATCATTACCGATCGGTGTGATAGCTCCCATTCCGGTTATCACGACTCTCCTCAGTGTAACAGTACGCATAAGTTTTACTTTAAAGACAAAAGTTAGGACGCAAAGGTACTCACTTATTATCAGGTTTGTACACACGCATGTAAAATAATCCGTATATACTTCAGATTTTAAATGTTGCCGGTATGAGAAAAGCTAAAACTGCAAGTAAATAGGGATCATCGGCTCCAGCGTTTTCACCTCGTTCAGGAACCAGATAAATACAACCATTACCGCTACGGAAGCCCAGACGGGCATCCTCTCCAGCCCTGCTTCCAGCTTCCTCTCCGCTACAGCGGGCAGAAAGTGTAGCACGTAACCTATGGCCATGAGGGTGAATACCAGGGGATAAGCATTCAGCAGTTGCGGCAGCAGATGGCCCTGGAATTCGAAGGCAACCTGGTGCAGCAGCGTCCAGGCGCCGCTGAAATGTTCCATGCGGAAAAATATCCAGCAGAAACAGACCAGGTGGAAGGTGAACAGCACCCCGCCGGCCTTCCACAAAGCAGCCCTTAACGGTGTGCTGCGCATCCGGGTACGGGTTTTCTGCCATTGTATCCAGAGCTTGTCCAGCCCCAGCGCCCCGCCGTGCACGCCGCCCCAGAAAATGAAATTCCAGCTGGCTCCGTGCCAGAAACCGCCGGTCAGCATGGTGAGGAACAGGTTGAGGTATTGCCTGAACGTGCCCTTGCGGTTGCCTCCCAGCGGGATATAGATATAGTCTTTCAGCCAGGATGATAATGAAATATGCCACCTGCGCCAGAACTCGGTGATGGAGCTGCTCTGGTACGGCTTGTTGAAGTTCGGCGGCAGCTTAAAGCCCACCCAGCGGGCAATACCGATGGCCATATCGGAATAACCGGAAAAATCGCAGTAGATCACCAGCGCATAGGCATATACGCCGAAAAGGCATTCCAGCCCCGTATACCGCCCCGGGTCATCAAAAATATACTGCACGAAGTTCTGGTTGATAAAATCGCTCAGCACCACTTTTTTGAACAGCCCGCTGATGATCAGGAACATCCCCTTTCCCACGTCTTTCATATCCAGCACATAAGGCTGCCTGATCTGCGGGATAAAGTCCGCCGCCCTTACAATGGGGCCCATCATCAGTTTCGGGAAAAAGGAAAGGAAAAAGAGATAATCCATGAACTTGTCCACCGGCTTGATCTCCCTGCGGTACACATCCACGGTATAGCTCAGGTTCTCGAAGGTATAAAAGGAAATACCGATAGGCAGTATCAGGTTCACCGGGCTGATATTGCCCGCCGTCACGTCGTTGATGATCTGTATGAAAAAGTTCGTGTACTTGAAATAACAGAGCATGCCCACGTTGATCACCACGCTGAACCAAAGGAGGCGCTTGCGCACAATGTCTTTCCGCTCTGCATGGATGCGGTTGCTGATGTAAAAGTCCACTATGGCGGAAAGTATCACTAGCAATACGTATTCATTGCAGGCTTTGTAGAAGAAATACAGGGAAAACAGCGTGAACACCCATACCCTGGCCCTTTCGTTCTTCCGCGCCAGCTGGTAGCAAAACAGGAAGGCGGCGAAGAAATAAAGGAAGAACGCGCTGTTGAAGAGGATCAATTCCTCTTTGTTGTAGAGCAACAGCGATTTCAGGTTTTCAAAAGACATGGGTTATGGTTTGACGTTTTGTTTGTTCCATTGTTCATACGAGGCCAGGATGGCTTCTGCCAGCAATTGCCCCTGCAGGCGGTAACCATAGGCGTTAAAGTGCACATGATCCTGGCTCCAGGCGCGGGCAAACCGTGCGTCAGCCTTCATGGCGCCGTACAGGTCCCAGTAAGCCCAGCCTTCTTCTTCGCACATCGTGATCATGGCGTCGCGCAGGGCGGTAGCCTGGGACACTTTCGCGTAGCTCACCCGGTAGTAGGTGCGCTTTTTACCTTTCTTTTTATACGGCACCTGGCGCTTTTTCATCATCCCGGAAGGCGGGGTGGTGAAAATAAAGCGCGTTTCAGGCGCAAGGCTTTTCATCACTTCCATCATTTTCCCGATCTCCTGCCGCAGCTGCGCTGCAGACACGCCGCCGAAAGCCTCGTTTGTACCCAGCGAAATGATCACCAGCACGGGCTTCAGGATGTTCATCTGCGCAGCGGTGATCCTCCCGTTGAACTGGTTGTAATGGGAGAACTGTGCCCCGTTGATGCCGATGGCATGATATAATACGCCCGGCTCCCCATTTTCAGCTACTCCGCCGTAGATCCGCCTGGCGGATGAAAAGCGGATATCGACCGCAGTGCGGGCCGGATCATAATTCAGCTGCACTATCCTCGTGTTTTCCATCCATTCTTCCTCTAACACTTCGCTTCCCGGCTCTTCCGGCAGCAGTGTTTTCCCTTCGGACCAAAGGGTCATTTTTTTTACCGGCCGACCTGTAAAGACCAGTTGCGCCGGCCCTTCCTGTTTGCTGATCATGATACCGCCGGGACCGGGCCATTCGCTGATATTCCGGTCCACCATCCGGTCGCCGTTCCAGCGCATATTGCTGCTCCAGCGGTAACCGTCGGGCCCGTTGGTGCCGGCCAGGTTGTAGGGAAACACCCAGCCCTGCCCCGCATCGCCAAACTCCGCCTGCAGCGCGTCTTTCACCGCATCCGGGAAAAAACCCGCCTGCACATGCGAATCGCCGAGGTGCAAAATGGGTATTACTTTATCGGTTTGCCGCAGCAGCCGGTACACACTGTAAAGGCTCGTATCGTTGTACAGGTGCAGCCGCTGTGCGAACGCTGCCGCACAACTGCCTGTGAAAAACCAAATCAATATGAGGCTTTTACATATCCGCCTGCTCATACTCATCCATGATCGCTTTATATAACAGGGCGCCTATCCTGGAAGCCCCGCGGAAATTGAAGTGTGTGTAATCTTTGTTGGCCAGGGCCGTATCTACCCAGCGCGTCATGGCGCCTTCGCCGCCCATAGCCGAAAAGAGGTTCCAGTAAGCGATGCTGCGGCTCTCCGCGAATTTGTGCTGCACTTTCATCAGCGCTTTTACGCCGGGTGCGGTCACATATTTCCCTTTTTTCTTGTACGCTTTATCAGCCGTGCCGACAATAAGAATGGAAGTATGCGGGAAATACCGGCGCAGGGAATCCACCACTTTCACCATCGGTTTTTCGTACCAGTCGAACTTGGTGTTCTCCGGCAGGAAAAGCACGTTGGCGCCGTAATGCAGCACGATGAGATCGTACGGGCGTACGCTCTGCACTTCGCCCCACATGCTGCGGCTCAGCTTGCCCAGCTCTATGCCGCTGATGCCGCGGAAGGAATAATTATCGAGAAAGATGCCGCGCGTGCTTTCGAAGCATACACCGTAAAAAATGGAAGGGTCGTTGTTGATGAATTTGAGGGTGAGGGATTTCTGGGTGGAATCGGTCATGAACGAATAGGCGTTGATCTTGCCCTTGCCGTCCAGCGAGAGGCTTTTGTTGTTCACCACCACCTTGGGGCGGCCGCTGCCGTAGAGCAGGCTCACTTCTTCGAACTGGTCCAGCCGGTGGCGTTTCACGGGCTGGTAGCGCACCCAGCTCTGGGGCGCGGGCACAAAGGCATGGCCGGAGGGCCCCAGCTCGGTGCCGGCGGGCGGGTTGTTGCGGAAGTGATAGTCCGTCCAGTTGGGTGAGAAGCTGTGGGAAATGGTGGTACGGAAGCCCGAAACCACGGAGGTGGCCGGCACAAAACCAACCCCTTCCCCGCCGAAAAATGCCTGCAGGCTGTCCCGCAGGTCCGCCGTGATGAGGTCGCCCTCTATCATGGAATCCCCGAAATAGGCGATGCGCACTTTTTTGCGGTGCCCCGTTTTCAGCTCTTTTAATGCCTGCATGAAATATTGCATGCCTGCCCCCTGGCTGCCGGCGTTGAAGCCATAGTCCAGGATGCCGGTATAGGTAGCAAAGTCTTTGGGTACATGCGCACGCGCGGAATCCCCGTCCGCCGCACCGGCTGCAGCGGCCATAACGGTGTCCGTAACGGGGCCGGGTGTACGGAGATCGGCCAGTATATCCAGGGGCCGCAGGGTATAGCTGCCGAATGTAAGGGTGTTGTTGACGAGCGAGATCACGGTCAGGCTGAGCAGGGTGCCCAGCACTATCATAAAAGGATAGGGATGTTTGTTTCCGGATGGCATAGTCGGCATATTATAAAGCAGCGCGTATAACCGGCCCGGTTATACGCTGCTGCTAAAAAATCGGATACAAATCTATTGTTTTGCCAGCTTTAATTCATCATCCAGCTCATATAATTTATACTTCCGGATCATGGACCTTACACGGCTTACCCATACATTTCCCGCGGAGGAGTAATTGGAATGGATCAGCTTGTCCAGCCAGGCGTTGTAATCTTCATTCCCTTTCATGGAAGGGTACCATTTCCTTTTGAGGATCAGCTTCACGAACGACCGGTAAGAAGCCGAATCTGTTTCATACTCACGGTAAACGCTGCGGTAGGTTTCGCCGCGTTTGGCGAGATTGTTCCTGCCCACTATGCCGAAGTGGTTCCGCAGCAGCTTTGCATTTCTGCTGGTACCGCTGCCGGATTCCAGCATGGCGACGCCCAGGATCACACTGGCGGGCACGCCGGTTTCTTTCATGAGGTTAACAGCAACGGGGGAGAACTTTTTGATGTAACTTTTGGGGGCTTTCTGTGCTGAAGCGGCCAGGCTGGTAACCATAAGGCCGCTGAGCAACAGGTTTCTTTTCTTTAAAAACATGCGTGTAAATTAAGTGGACCTATCTGCACAGGTAAGGCGTATTCACCCGGCAATATTACAGCAATAAGGATACATATCCTGTAATTGATATGTTAATCAGTTGTAATTTAACGAAGGGGCGCGGTTATCAGGCTGATTCTCAGGAAGAAGGAAAACAGGGAAACAAGAGATTTGGAAAACGGACAAAAGCAACTTATCTTTGGGTAAAATTACCCATTATGATCAGGAAACACAGTAAAGAAGGAGCTGCAGTCGCGTCAGCGGCCGCCTACACGGCCAGGGGCAACTTTTCTGTGTCCCGGTTCACCTGGCAGCTGCTGGGAGCGGGTAGCTTCATCAAAGTAACGCCCACTTCCACCATAGACGTATTCAGGATCCTTCATGAAGGAATCCCCAAAAGCGCGGTGGACCACTTCTCGCAATTCCTGGATATTCCCATGACGCTGATGGCGCCTTTGCTGAACATGTCTTACAAAACCCTCATCCGTAAAAAAGAGGACGAGAAGCTGGAAGACTATGTAAGCAGCCACATGTATGAGATTGCGGCTACCTATGCCATGGCCTTCGGCATTTTCCAGGACGCGGGCAAGGTAACGCGCTGGTTCAATAAAGAAAATAAAGCGCTCAACAATCAAAAACCCTTCGACCTGCTCAATACCCCCACCGGCATCAAGCTCGTGACCCAGGTGCTCGGCCGTTTGGAAGAAGGCGTTTATTCCTGATATATATATGCTGGTTTACCGGATCGTTCAGAAAGAAGAAAGAACGCGGGACCTGTCCGGCACGGGCGCCTTCAAATTCGGCGGCCGCTGGAACAATCCCGGCACCTTTGCGCTGTACACCAGCGAAAACCGCTCGCTGGCCATGCTGGAAACGCTCGTGCATGTGGACGATTCGGAGATGCCCCCCGATATGTTCATCATGGAAATTGAGATCAGCGACGATGCGCCCATCTATGCGTTCCCGGACGAACGCCTGCCCGAACACTGGATGGAACCGGAAAACATCGAGCTGAAGGAGGAAGGGGACGCGCTGATGAAAGACCTCCGTTACCTGGCCATCAAAGTGCGCTCCGCCGTATTGCCGCAGGAATATAATTACATGCTCAACCCGCTCTTCCCGGACTTCAGCAACCTGGTAAAAGTGGTGAAGGTGACGCCTATTATCCCCGATATCCGGTTATTTTGAGAACACCGGTACTATTTTACCATGCCTTCTCCTTCGCTTCTCCTCCGTCTCTCCTCCGTCTATCCTCCGACTAAAGACCCACTATCGTTAGACCCATGGTTTGGTGAATAAAACATCAGCGTGAACAATTGATGTTTTATTTATCTATATTTAATAGCAATCCCTATTTTTCACGTTAGCAATAACCCAAATCCCCCTATATGCAAAGAATCCTCAAATGCCTGTTCGCCGTTCTGTTGTTTTCCCTGATCAATACATCCTGCCGGAAAGCGGAAACCCAGCAGATGCCGGAGAAGATCAGACTGACCTCGGAGAAGGCCACCACAAACAATTCAACCTGCTGCCAGGTTTCACTTAATCTGACAGGAGGAGGAATGTCTATCACCATCGATGGCCATACCTATAACTATGCAGCAAACATTTTTGACCTGTCGCGTCTTACACCGAGCGAAACCGGTGAATATTGCCTTGTTCGTTGCGAGCAGGATAACCCTCCACAGTTTGAATGGCTGAAAAAAGAACAGTTTATGATCACCGACATCTGGCTGGAAAAAGACAGGGTAACCCCGCCCACCTGCCCGCCATACGGCAGCCAGTGCCTATGGACACGTGAACAAATAATGTACTCCGGTGGGGGTAGCCTTGGCTACGACACCAAGTCCATCGGCTATTCTTTGGACGACCTGACAAATGTTGTACCACGGATTGAAGCAGAAAACCCGCTGAATCTGATGATGATCCTGGAAAAAATGAAATGCAGATATTTTAGGAAATATTCAGGCGATGCCCCGGAAATCCCCTTCCAGTTGGCGGAAGAAGGTAATTTCGTGATTGCTGTTTATGTGGACGCAGCAGGTGAAACGGATGACGGCTACGGAAATCCCCTCCCTAACTATTCCCGCGCGGCGGTGCTTCAACCGGGATGGAACGACCGGGAATATATCACCTGGGGACAAGCCGCTACTTCGGTAGTAAGGCCTTTCTGGGGCTCGGGCGACTATTATGCCACTGAGGACTTTTATAATGGCAGCGGCGCCGATCCTTCTAAATTCATTTTCTATGTCTATACACCTGATCAATGTTCAACCGCCGGTTATTCATGTGATTGACACACGGTGAAATCCTAATCATGGCCGGTTTCAGCATCTCAGTAAAGGAAAGGCCGTCCCAATTCACGGGGACGGCCTTTCCTTTTATCATTTACCCGCTTATTTCGGCAGGCCCAATTTCAGGCTCAGTTCATCCAGCTGCACCTGGTCGATCTCGCTGGGTGCGTCCAGCATAACGTCGCGGCCGGAGTTATTTTTCGGGAAGGCGATAAAGTCGCGGATGGTTTCGCTGCCGCCCAGCAGGGAGCAGAAGCGGTCGAAACCGAAGGCGATGCCGCCGTGCGGAGGCGCGCCGTATTCGAAAGCGCCCAGCAGGAAGCCGAATTTGTGCGCGGCTTCTTCCTTGCTCATGCCCAGCGCAGCAAACATTTTTTCCTGGAGGTCACGCTGGAAGATACGGATGGAACCGCCCCCGATCTCTGTGCCGTTCAGCACGATATCGTACGCGTTCGCTTTGATCTTGCCATACTGCGAAATATCATCCATGAGGTGGATGTGCTCGGGCTTGGGAGCTGTAAAGGGATGGTGACGGGCCACCCAGCGGTTGTCTTCCTCTGCATATTCAAACAGCGGGAAGTCTATCACCCACAGGGGTTTGTACACGTCTTTATCGCGGAGGCCCAGGCGCTCGCCCATTTCCAGGCGGAGTTCGCTCATGGCCTTGCGGGTACGTTCTTCTTTACCGGCCAGTATCAGGATGAGGTCGCCGGGAAGCGCCTGGCACTGGTCTGCGAACAAGCGCAGGCCGCGTTCGTTAAAGAACTTGTCCACAGAGCTTTTCAGCGAGCCGTCTGTATTGTATTTGATATACACGAGGCCGTTCATGCCTATCTGCGGGCGTTTCACCCATTCGGTCAGCTCGTCCAGCTGCTTGCGGGTGTATTCGCTGCAACCGGAAACGTTGATGCCTACAACCAGCTCAGCATCGTCGAACACTTTGAAACCGTTGCCACGGGCAGGTTCGCCGAGGTCAACGAGCTTCATTTCAAAACGGATGTCCGGCTTGTCGTTGCCGTAATATTTCATGGCATCGTCCCAGGTCATGCGGGGGAACGGCTCATGGAACTCAATGCCTTTGATCTCGCGGAAAACGTGTTTAGTCATTTCCTCGAAGTTGGACAGGATGTCTTCCTGGTCCACGAAGCTCATTTCACAGTCTATCTGCGTGAATTCCGGCTGGCGGTCTGCACGGAGGTCTTCGTCGCGGAAGCACTTCACGATCTGGTAATAACGGTCGTAACCGCTCACCATCAGCAGTTGCTTGAACGTTTGCGGCGATTGCGGCAGGGCGTAGAACTGGTTAGGGTTCATACGGCTGGGCACCACGAAGTCGCGTGCGCCTTCGGGCGTGCTTTTGATGAGCACCGGCGTTTCTATGTCCATAAACCCGCGGCTGTCCAGGAAGTTCCGCACGGAGCGGTTCACCCTGTAACGGAGGCTCAGGTTTTGTTTTACGATGTTGCGGCGAAGGTCCAGGTAGCGGTACTTCATGCGAAGCTCGTCGCCGCCGTCCGTTTCGTCCTGGATGGTGAAGGGGGGCGTTTTGGAACCGTTCAGCACGGTGAATTCCGTGGCGGTTATTTCGATATCGCCGGTGGGGATGTTGTTGTTCTTAGCGGTGCGTTCGGTAAC